>JAYTUR010000541.1:0-6012 GCA_043744475.1 Saprospiraceae bacterium
CCACAGGCTTCATTGATAATACCCGGTTGAACGGTGCTGCGCACTTTCACATTTTCATCTGAAAAACCACTTTTAAAAGTATAAACCACATGACCGCCATCTTTTACAAATTGATTGAGTTTTTGTAAAAGCGCATCAGAAGCAGCATAAAGCGCAGGAACAATAATCATTTTGTATTTGCCGAAATCCGAATCCCCAAATCCGAAATTTACTGAGGGGTCTATAAAATCTACGCCCACATTCATTTTATACAAAGCATCGTAGTAAGGTCGTAAAATATCATTGTAATTTTCCTTTGCCCCCCAACCAAAACTGAATGCATTGAAAGCGGTCAACGCCTCATTGCTGAAAAGCACTGCAACTTTATTGTTTTTCTTTAAATTGATGAGTTTATCGCTCAATGTGTTGAAATCTTTACCAATTGTTTGGGCTTCATTATAGGTCGGATTGGGTTCAAAATCGTGGCTCAACAAACCTTTCCAATATGTTTCCATGGCATTATGAATCGAGTGCCAATGCCAATACGCTACCATATTTGCACCTGAAGCCAAGTGGCTAAATGCCTGCAAACGCAATTGATTGGGATAAGGCACCCATTGGGCGAAACCTTGGGCTTCGGTTTCAATCACAAAATAGTTTTTGCCGTTTTTCATTGAGCGCGTTATGTCGCCGCCCAAAGAAATTTCAGTACCTGTCAAATTATCTTGCGTTGGGTGATAAATATCAACACCTGCAATATCCATCGCTTTTGCTGCCGCAAAATGGTCAACATCGGGCTGAATGCCGTAGGAATAACCACGCCATTCTAAGTCAAAATTTTGGGTGACAAACTGGTTGGGTTTGGCATATTCTTTTACAATTTTGGCTTGCCATGTTAAATAGTCTGTTACCAATTGCCGTTGAAATTTTGAAAATTCACTGTTCAAACTGGCATTGATAGAAGCACTAAACGTACCATTGACCGTCGGAAAGTCGTCCCAATTATTGATGCGATTGCTCCAATAATCTAAGCCAAAAGCTTTATTAATAACATCTAATGACTTAAATTTTGTTTTCATATATTGGACAAAAGCCTTTTGAACATTCGCTCCCGACGTCTGATACGCTTTGGTTTCATTATCCACTTGATAACCAATAATGGCAGGATGGTCTTTGACGTGTTCCATAATTTTACGAATCACACGTTCAGCATGAAAACGAAAATGCTCATTGGTAATGTCCATGTTTTGGCGTGCGCCATATTGCCTTTGCCCTTGTGGTGTCGTGACCAATACTGAGGGGTATTTTTTGACCAACCAAGTCGGTACAGCATAAGTCGGCGTACCGATAATGACTTTAATACCACCTTTGTGCATGGCATTCAACACTCTATCAATATGCGTAAAATCAAATACATTGTCTTGCGGCTCGACCGTACTCCAAGTAGATTCAGCAATACGCACGACGTTGATGCCTGTTTCTTGCATCATTTTTACGTCTTTTTCAAGCCGTTCATAAGGCATATATTCGTCGTAATAAGCGACACCGAAGAGTAGTTTTCCTTCATTCGGTTGCGCTAAAAGCATTGTATTTGCGAGCAAAAAGAGGACTATTATTTTTATTATTCTCATTCTTGTTGTCTTAAAATTTTGACCCAAAATAGTAAAAAATACTGAGGGGGTGTAAATGGATTTAATACATCTTCAAATTCAAACTTTCCTTTAATTTCATCGCAAAGAATAAACCCATAAATGCCAAACTTGACGACACCCATAAAAATGCAGAAGGGTCTATTTTATCCGACAAAACACCCGCCAATGCAGGAACAATGACACCGCCCACTATCTCACCAATGCCCATAATCAAACCCATTGCCTTTGCTCGTAGATGTTCGGGTACAGCTTCGGAAGGAATCACCGCAGCGACCATTGCCAAACAGCCCATCATAAAATAGGTGATAAACATAGCGGGTAAATGTAATGCAGAACCTGCTAAGAAATAGACGGCAAATGGATAAAAAATGCCCAATGTCATAAAAATGAACATGACAGGTTTGCGCCCAATTCTATCAGACAAGGCAGGCACAATGATAGATGACAATAAGCCTGAAACACCCAGAAGTCCCATTGTTTTACCCATTTGGTCGGGCGACATACCTTGCGCTTCTACAAAATATTTGGCAATAAATGGCAGCGTGGCAAACCACCAACCGAATACACAACACGCTAAGGGAATACCCCATTTGACGTTGTTGTATTGCCATAATTCCGCAAAATTGGTCTTGGATTGCTCTTGTGTGCCAGTGCTTTCTGCGGTTGATTTTCTCACAAATTTCAAAGCCAATAAACCTAAAATAAGTCCAGGCACACCCGCAATGTAAAAAGCATTGCGCCAACCCATATTTTCAGCAATTTGTACTAAAATGACAGGTGCTAAAATGGATCCAAACAAAGCAGAACCCACGCCTTGTAAAATACCTGAATTCAAACCCAAACGATTGGGCGATGATTCGCGCTCAACAAAATTCTGCGCCAAAGGAATGACTGCACCTTCTGAAAAACCCATGACCAAACGAGCCACCAACAAAGTTGCAAATGAAACCGCTAGACCTGAACCAAAGGAACACAGCGAAAACGTGATGACCGCCGCAATAAAAACCAACTTCTTTTTATTGTGGGTTTCAGCCCACGCCGTTGAGAAATAGCTCGAAAATGCCCATGCCAATGATAAAGCACCCGCCAAAAGCCCGATGTGCGTATCGCTCAAACCTAGGTCTTTGGCAACAAAAGGCATAAGGAAATTGAGTGCCAATCGGTCAAAAAACAAGCAGCCGAAGGTGAGTGCCATTAAAGCCACAATGCCGTTTTCGTAGGTAAAAAGTTCTTTTTTCATTCTTATTTAATTAAAATTGGTTGCATATTTTCATTTTATACTGAGGGGGGTGTTCGATTTCGGATATGGGATTTCGGATGTTAGTGGAAGCACGACGGATTCCGAAATCTGAAATCCCATATCCGAAATCGAATCATAAGCCCTTATTTGCCGCTATTATTTTTTGATACTCATGATAGCTCTGTTTGGGTGTGCGCTCTTGTGTCTGGAAATCCACGTAAATGAGTCCCAACCGTTTTGTATAACCTGAGACCCATTCAAAATTATCCCAACCACTCCAAACCATATAGCCATTCAAATTTGCGCCTTCTTTTTTAGCTTTTAATGCCCATTCGACATGGCGTTTGATATAATCTGCGCGCATTGGGTCATTAATTTTACCATTCACTTTTACATCTTCCGATGGGAAACCTGTTCCGTTTTCAGTGATATAAACCTTTGGATTGCCGTAGTCATTTTTTAAACGCATCAATATTTTGTAGAGATATTCGGGCATAACAGGACCCACATTTGACTTGATAGTATCGGGATTATTATCCAACCATTGCAACGACATAGGCGTGTCTCCGCCTTTTACGATGGCAGGCGCATAAAAATTAACGCCTAAAAAGTCGGGTTTTTGAGCAGCGATGAAAGCCATATCTTCTGCACTGGGTTTAAAAGTCGGATTGTATTTTGCCAAAGAATCCACTGCCATTTTAGGATAATGACCTTTATACAGAGGGTCTAAAAAAAGTCCGTTTATCAAAACATCTTGAAATTTAGCGGCTTCAATATCGGCTGGGTTATTCGCATTCCAAGGGGCGGCGGGGTTCAAATTGAGTACAATACCGATTTCTCCTTTAAATTTTAAATCGTGATAAATCTTTGTGACTTGTGCATTAGCCATCAACTGGCGATGTGCTTTTTGCATTTGGCTCATATAGTATTCCTTTGTCAAGGGCGCATTTTTAGGCGCATTGAGCATATTTTCGACTAAAAAGAACTCAATATAAGGTTCGTTAAAAGTAATAAAATGCTTCACTTTTTGACCATATCTTTTTATAACCGTTGTCGCATAATTAGTGTACCAGTTTACCATTTCGGGATTGCCCCAACCGCCTTTTTGCATCAATACAACAGGATAATCAAAATGGTAAAGCGTTACAAATGGCTCAATTCCTGCCGCCAACAAATCGTCTATCAAGACATCATAATGCGCCAACGCTTTTTCATTGACTGCGCCAGTGCCATCGGGTATGATGCGACTCCAATCCAATGACATACGGTAGGAATTGACACCCAATTCCTTCATCAACTGAATGTCTTTGAGGTATTGCGTGCGGTCGTACATATTGATAGAGACATTGCCCGTCATCTGTTCGCCAACGACTAATTTGGTAATTTGTACTTTATTGGTCAAAAAATCCCATTTGGATTCACCTTTGCCGTCGGTTTGGTATGCTCCTTCAACTTGATAGGCGCATGTGGCAACACCCCATAAGAAGTCGGGTTTCTTTTCTGTTTTAGTACAAGACCAAATTGATAATAAAGCAAGGCAGAAAATGCTGAATAGCGATTTTTTCATTTATGTAGTTTTTATATTGATAATCAATGATTTGCGTTTTGTTTTATAAAAATACTGAGGGGTCCCATTTCTAAAATATAGTAACAATAATTTTTACAGCAATACCGATTTTTTAGAAAAATAGGGACAACCCTACCGAATTGCCCCTATCATTATCTAAAATCGTAGGTAAAATAAAACCTAAAACTTATAAGTTGCAGTCAAGTAATACGCTCTTGGCATACTGCCTTGCGTTGAATAAATAGCATTTTGATTCGCCGCCACAAATTCTTTTGTAAAACCTTGTCTATCCAAAGCCGCAGGGAAACCACCCGGACCTGTCCAACCCAATACGCCATAAGTATCCAATAAATTATTGACATTAGCTTGCAATCTGAAACTTTTTGAAATATCATAACCCAATGACAAATCGAGCGTACTGAAAGCGGGCAATTCAAAAGCATTCGGAATATTGGCTTGGCGCGCGCCCATATAGCTCAAATTCAAAGACGCATAAAATTTATCGCCATTGTATATTGGGTTGATTTTAAATATCATACTCGCATTATTGTCCGTTTTATTACCCGAAAAATCGGATAATTTATCATCGGCTTTGCCGTTTGCATTTGCCAACCACGTTTTGTAAGTCGTTGCTTTTGACGTTTGGAAAACGGCATTTGCTCTAATCAACCATTGATTGGTAAAGGCATAACTGCCTTCGATTTCAACACCCGCCGTTGTGTATTTGCCAAATTGAATGGTTGGCGTATAGTTTTGACCCGTCGTATCTGTGAAAGTTTGCGTATTTGGTACGTTGCTCAAAAGACTGAAAAACGGCGTGACAAAGAGCTTGACTTTTTCCGAACTCATTTTATAACCGCCTTCGATTTGCGCCACTTTTTGAGCATAAGGCGTGGTATTTTTAACCAAATAAGGTGTATTTAAGGCTAAATAAAACCCAACATCGGGTGCTTTATTTCCATTTGAATAACGGACATAAAGGGCTTGGTTATCGCTCAATTTGTAGTTCAAACCACCTGAAAACGATACGGTATTGACCCCAAAATTATAATCCAAATGAGTCCCCTCAGTACCTCCGCCATTGTCATACACCGTCAACGGATTGCCATCTAAACCGCCATAAGTCGGGTCGTTGCGTTTTGGATTAGGCGTTGCGGGGGCATTGAAGCCTTTTGAACCAGACTTTTCGTAACGAATACCCCAATCAAAATTCAAATTTTCGTTGATTTGCCAATTGTGACCAAAGAAAAATGCGAACTGGCTTTGGGTCGTTTGGGCAATATTAACCCCATCTCTACCCACGTCCATAAAGCCGTTGGGGTCGGTAATTTGGTAGGTTTTTCCGTCAAAACCTTGCAATTTGATGTCCACCAAATGCGGTTTGTCTTGCATCGTACCTACACCAATGCCGTGGTCTTGCGATACGCCCACTTCGTCCAATTTGGTTGTGCTGTAAAATGCACCTGCTGTAAAACTCATATTTTTGAGTTTTTTAGAAATAGACAACTGGTCGGCAAATTCCGTTCTATCGTTGGTATTGTAAAACAAAGGCAAGAAGAACAACGAGTTTTTCT
>JAYTUR010000542.1:0-1571 GCA_043744475.1 Saprospiraceae bacterium
ACGCACAGGTATCAAATTTTGATTCAAACTCGCTGAAACGGTCTTTAATTTTGGAAAACCTGTGCGGCGATATTCAATCCAACCTTCATAACCATCGGCAATATTTGCCAACCATTTTTGCGTAATGATTTGCTCAATCGCATTATTACCTGCTGATTTGTACGCAACTGACCCCCTCAGTAAATAATCCGTTGGCAGCGTTGCGCCCCAATAATCGAACGACTGTTTGATGCCGTTTTCATAAAAAGTTTTGGCATCGCCTGTTATCAAACTACGCTCTGCGGCTTCTGCTAAAAGGAAATTCATTTCAGTACTGGTCATAAAATTGGCTTTGTATTTCGCTGCATCTTCACGGAAAATTCTGCCTGTTAATGAGTAATTACTTGCCGTTATGGATAGCTTTGAGGCATCAGGACCATTTAATAAACCTTTGTAAATCAACGTATTGCTCGCTGTGGGTTTAAAAAAAACGGCTTTGCGTGGGTCGTCTAATTTTGTTAAAATAGAATCCACCGTTTCAGACATAATGAACAGATTGTAGTCGCCTACTTTTGCGGTGGACATGCGGAAATTATTGGGCGGACTTTGTGTAAAAGCGTAGTTCGCATTGTCCGCAGCCGTTTTTATAAAATCACCACCTGATGCGATGGCAGCCAATTGAGCCGCCACATTTTCTTTACTTGAAATACGCATTAAGGCTTTGAATTTCAACGCGTTAGCTAATTTTCGCCATTTAGTCAAATCACCCGCATAAATGATGTCGCCTTGTAATTTTATCGCGCCTTTGTACGCATTGATAGCAGCAATGCCTTTGTCTAAATTTTCAATAATGCCGCCTGCGCCTACATAAATATCGCGTTGTGCATCATATTTTGGTGTGACAATACCGTCTTTCCCTTTCAAGGCTTCGGAATATGGCACATCACCGTATAAGTCCGTTAAGGCTTGCGTGACATAGGCTTTATAAATCAAAGCGGGACCTTCATAAACCGCAAAAGCGATATTTGCTCTTGATTTTGCCAATAAAATCTCATTATCTCTAAGGTTTTCGTAGAGAAAATTCCAAGGTTTGCCGCCATATTGTGGTTCAGACAAACTGTGGCGGTCGAATAAATTGAAGTCAATGGCGGTGAAATATTGCCCTAAAAGGTTGCCCGCGACAAAGCCTTCGTAGGACATTTGATCGGCATAATCGAACAAGACTTTGCGGAACAACAACTCGGGTTGTACATCAACAGGCGTGGTCGGATTGACATTGATGGATTCAAAATCCTGTGTACACGCCATTATTTCGACCAATAAAATAAGCAAACTATATTTTAAATACTTTTTCATTTTTTGATTTTTGATTGTAAAAATTACCCCCTCAGTATTTTGAGGCTTTAGCAGGTTTAGGAAACTTTAAAAGTTCCTAAACCTTAACATAAAACTAAAACGTCACGCCTAATTTAAACCCAAAACTCCGCGTTGTCGGATAGCTCATATCCTCTACGCCTGACACCAATTTTTGCTGTTGAAAGCCGAATTGTTCAGGGTCGAAATGCGGTATTTTGCTAAAGGCATATAAATTA
>JAYTUR010000543.1:0-1569 GCA_043744475.1 Saprospiraceae bacterium
AGGCATGTCTCTTTGTAAAAACCACGGATTCATGGCATTATTAACCATAAAAGGCACATGCCGCATCACCCAGCGCCCCATTTTACCACCTGTTTGATACGCCTTTGGATGCGACAAAGTAAACGTCATGCCTTGCATCATCAATTTTTTACTTAGGGTGGCATGCCCTGATTGAACCAAAACTTGCCGCCATTTATACAATTGGTCGTGAATGTCAATTTTGACGGGACAGACATTTGAGCAAGAACCACACAAAGTACTCGCAAATGGCAAATCCGCATTTTTTGTCATATCTAAATTAGGCGACAAAATAGACCCAATAGGGCCCGCAATGGCTGTATGATAGCTGTGACCACCGCTGCGACGATACACAGGGCAGGTATTAAAACACGCAGCGCAACGAATACATTTGAGCGAATTTCTAAAATCAGCCCGTCCTAATTGCGTCGAACGTCCATTGTCAACGATAACGATGTGCATCTCTTGACCCGCGCGCGGCTTTTTGAAATGACTGGAATAGGTTGTAATCGGCTGACCTGTCGCGCTACGAGCCAAAAGGCGTAGGAAAACGCCTAAGTGTTCGCGTTTGGGCAATATTTTTTCAAAACCCATGCAAGCAATGTGTACATCTGCCAAATGGGCACCCATATCGGCATTGCCCTCATTGGTACAGACGACAAATTCGCCTGTTTCGGCGATAGCGAAATTAACGCCCGTCAAAGCCACTTTGCGCGTCAAAAACTTCTCACGCAGGTGGTCACGCGCCGCATTTGTAAGGTATTGTGGGTCTTTATTGCCTTTTTCAGTGCCGAGATGAATATGAAAAGTCTCGCCTACGTCTTCTTTTTTCAAGTGAATGGCGGGTAAAACGATGTGCGAGGGCGGCTCTTTACGCATCTGAACAATGCGTTCGCCTAAGTCGGTATCAATGACATCAATACCGTTTTTTGTCAAATAATCATTCAAATGACACTCTTCCGTAAGCATAGATTTACTCTTAACCATGCGCGTCACGTCCTGCTTTTTGAGGATAGAGTGGACAATTTGATTGTGCTCATTCGCGTCAGCTGCCCAATGAACAGTGATACCGTTTTGCTGCGCTTTTGCTTCAAATTCAAGCAAATAATCATGCAAATTGGATAAAACGTTGTTCTTTATATCCGAAGCCGTTTCCCTCAAAAACTCCCATTCGGGCAGTTGAAAAGCCGCTTTGTCGCGTTTTTGGCGCACAAACCAAAGCGTTTCGTCGTGCCAATTGACGCGTTCTTCGTCTATGTTGAACTGTTTGGAGAGGGTGGCGTGGTCTTGTGTTGCGTGATTCATTTTGAATGGTTTTGGAATAAACACATAGCTTTTTGGTTTTTAATTAAAAAAAATTTGTGTCCAATATGCCTATGTGTTTAAAATCTCTGCAATATGTATAATCTTAACTTCACTTTTCTGTCGTTTCAAAATACCTTCCAAGTGCATCAAACAAGACATATCGCCCGCCGTGATGTACGCCGCACCCTGTTTGGTATGGTCAAAAATACGGTCTTTGCCCATCTTCACAGAAACAGCTTCTTCAAA
>JAYTUR010000544.1:0-6000 GCA_043744475.1 Saprospiraceae bacterium
AAAAAAAAACTTTAAAGTACGCTTTTCGAGCAAAGCGAGAAACAGAGAAGTAGGTTTTAAAACAGTTTCTAAAACACAATGTTAAATTAAGCTAAAAACGCATTTCAGATAAAACCAAATCGTTATTTAGTCGTCTTAAAGAAAATAAAATAAAACAAACATGAATTTACTTGAAGGTATTCGATTGCACGAATTGATACTAATGATTTTAGGATTTATCCTTGGCTTAGTGCTGATATTCGTTTTTTTGTTCATGGCTTTGCGCGGTCGGACAAATTTGAAGCTGCTATATGGCTTCATTGCACCCCTCATTATGATTGGATACCCAAGTATTCAAAGCATTTCTTTTAGTAAAGATGTGATTACAATTGATAAATTAGTGAAAAAAGTCAATGATAATCCATCTGATACAGCGGCGCAACGTGCCTTAATTCAACAAATTCAAACGCTTCCTAAATCTCGTTGCGTTACAAGTACCGATGCTTTGACGACGATTGCCAATGCGCAGTCGGCTTTGGGACTTTATGATTCTGCAAAAGTGACAATCCAAAAAGCGATTGAACGCAGTCCCAATTCTGACAAAGCGCATCAAAGCCAACAAGAGATTCAAGAAAAATGGAAAATTCAAAAGAATTTTGAACAAAAAGTGGATAAAATCAAGCAAAATATTAATGATTTAGAGAAAAGACCGAATGATTTAAAATTGTTGGACTCAATTGCAACGCATTTGAATGCCATAAAGACGATGGATGCACCAGTTCGGGTGGAACAAACTCAGGCTGTTTGGGTGGCTAAAGCAACGGCTATTATCGGCGAAAAACAAGCTGCCGAGCAAATTAATGAAGCCATATTAAAGGCAAATCCTAAATTAGATGAAGCCAAAACGCTGAAAGAAGAATTGAAAACGAAGGTCATTGAGAAACGATTTGGGACTAAACGCCCTAATGTTAAAATTCAAACGACTGAAAAGACGACGACCAAACCCACCGCTAAACCCTCTCCTACTGCACCAAAAGTAGATGCGCCAGCGGCTGTACAAATTGATATGCAAAGTTTGAAATTTCAACTTGTCCCAAAAGCCGCCGAAGCGTTAAAAAAATGGGATAAAGACAATTAAGTGATAATGAATATGCAATACATTGAAAGCCAACATATTGCAAAATGAAATAGCGGAAATGTTTAGGAACTTTAAAAGTTTTCTAAACACAAAAACATGAAATTTTAAGCCCCCCTCAGTATAAACACCGAAAAAAATTGTAAAAAAAACGAAAAAAATATTCACGAAGCATGCCTTTAAACATTCCCGATCCAGGTTATAAGCGCATCGTCATCATAGGTGGCGGCTTCGCGGGTTTGACCCTTGCGAGTAAACTTGCACAAACGGTTTATCAAGTCGTTTTGGTGGATAAAAATAATTATCACCAATTCCAACCGCTTTTTTATCAAGTCGCAATGGCGGGTTTAGAGCCGTCGAGCATTGTTTTTCCGTTTCGGAAAGCCTTTCAAAAAGCAGATAATGTGTTTTTTAGGGTCGCTGAAATGCAAGAAATTTTTCCAGAAGAGCAATATATCATGACCGACAAGGGGCGTTTGAAATACGATTATTTGATCATTTCTATTGGCGCAGACACCAATTTCTTAGGCAATCAACGCTTGATGGATAATGTAATTCCAATGAAATCGGTAAGCGAAGCCTTGTATTTGCGCAACGCTATTTTGGAAGATTATGAGGCCGCTTTGTTAACAGAAGACCTTGCAGAACGCGATGAACTGATGGATGTTATCATTGTCGGTGGTGGTCCAACGGGTGTGGAAGTCGCAGGTTCGTTGGCTGAAATGCGTCAAAATATATTACCAAAGGAATATAAAGAATTGAATTACAGACAAATGGATATTATTTTGGTGCAAGGTGGCAATCGTATACTGAATACAATGAGCGGCAATGCGAGTAACAGAGCCAAACTTTATCTTGAGGAATTAGGCGTAAAAATCATGTTTGGTGATTACGTTTCTGACTATGATGGCGAAACCGTGACGATGAAAAGCGGGGCTGAACTGAAAGCCAAAAAAGTGATTTGGGCAGCAGGCATCGTCGGAAATCCCGTCAAAGGATTACCAGATACGGCTTTTGTGCGTGGTAAAAGATTGAAAGTCAACACCTTCTGTCAGGTCGAAGGTTCGGATAATATTTATGCTATTGGCGACATCGCTTCAATGATTGATGAGAAAAATACTGAGGGGCATCCTCAAGTCGCACAAGTGGCTATACAAATGGCAAAACAAGTCGCGGCGAATTTCAAAGCCTTAGCCAAAGGCGAAAAAACAAAAGTCTTTCGTTATCGCGATTTGGGTTCAATGGCAACTATTGGTCGTCATAAAGCCGTTGTGGACTTACCATTTTGGCGTTTTCAAGGCGTTTTTGCTTGGTTTGTTTGGCTTTTTGTTCATCTATCCTCTTTGATAGGAGTCAAAAATAAGGTTTTTGTTTTCATCAATTGGGTTTGGAGTTATGTGACTTATGACCAAGCCTTGCGGCTCATTATCAGACCGAGGATAAAAAATAGAACGCGGGATGATGTATAATATACTGAGGGGCAACGAATGGGATACTTTTGAAGTATCCCATTCGTGTTTTACCCCCCAAAAGCCCGTTTTCACAAATTGTCCAAGACATAATTAAATTAGGCGAAGCATACTAAAAAGCGATTTTTATATATTCACAACCTAAAATGTCCAAATAATTAAGTTCAAACAATAAATACTTTAAATTATACAGCGAATTTTCGCATTAATGTCTAATTTTGTCGAAAGTTTATAAACAGGCTTTTGATTTTTTTATTAAAAACGAATAACAACTGACGTTCAAAAACATCACCACCAAGACAGGTCGCCCTTTTTTTATAATTCCTTAAAAACAAGAATAAAGTTAACCTATTGATGTTTTTCATTGATTATTAACGGATAGCATCCTTCAAATCATTTTGCTTTATCAAATCATTTTATCATTATTTTTTTAATCAAACTCTTTTTTGTATGAAAAAAACAATTCAAAACCTACTCACAGTAGTAGGTTTACTCTTCTGTACAACTTCGATGATGGCTCAAATGACCATCTCTGGTAAAGTCTCTGACAATAATGGTGGTTTACCAGGTGTCAGTATCGTCATTAAAGGCACTACAACAGGCGCACAAACAGACGGCGACGGTAAGTTCAGTTTTACTGCGCCCAAAGGTGCGACAACATTAGTCCTTTCTTCAATTGGCTACACAACTCTAGAGGTAGCTATTCCTGCATCGGGTGTTTTAAATGTAACATTGGCTGCTTCAACAAATGTATTAGACGAAGTGGTTATATCTACGGGTAGCCGTAACACGCAAAGGACGGTGACAGATTCTGCCTTGCCGATTGACATTTTGTCGGCAAAAGACTTGGCAAGCACAGGTCAAACATCCTTCGACAAGGCGTTACAATATCGTGTTCCGTCTTTCAATACGGTCAATACACCTGTAAATGATGCGACGACTTTACTCGATCCTTACGAAATTCGAAACATGGGACCCAGTCGTTCACTGATTTTGATTAATGGTAAGCGTAAGAATTTAAGCTCATTATTGTACGTTCAGTTCTCTCCCGGACGTGGTGAAACGGGTGTTGACCTTTCAGCCATTCCAACTGAAGCCATCAAAAGGGTGGAAATACTGAGGGATGGTGCTTCGGCACAATACGGTTCTGATGCGATTGCGGGCGTTATGAACGTCATCTTGAAGGATAAATATGACTATACTTCATTAAACGTTAGCTCTGGAGTGACAGGCAAGGGCGACGGTGCAACTTATGGCGTCGTGCTGAACAGTGGCAGCAACTTGGGTGGCAAAGGCTTTTTGAATTACACTTTGGGATTCAATCAACAAGGTAATGCTATTCGTTCTGGCATTATTGATGTGCCAACTGAAATTGAAACATTTGGTGATGGTGTTGGTAAAACAACCCCACAAAATACACTTATCACAAATTATCTGAAAGACTATCCAACTGGTGGTAACCTTAATGGTACGGGTGAAATCACATCCGCAAGATTCCTTATCAATACGGGTGTAAATATCTCTGAAAAAGGTCAAATTTATGCGAATGCGGCTTTTATAACTAAAAAAGTCATCAGTAACGCCAACTTCCGTACGCCGTATTGGCGGCAAGACCGTGGTTTATTGCACAGACCGACTGATAATGGTGGTAAAAACTATTTGACAGCCGCTACTTTAGCTTTTCCAAGTGATGGCGTTGACCTTTACAAAGGTTATATCGGTTATATGCCAACATTTGAAGGCGATTTGACGGATTATAACGCAACTATTGGCGTAAAAGATGAGATAAATGGTTGGAAATCAGATTTGAGTTTCACAACAGGCGGTAACACACAACTTTATACTGTAAATAATACGGTCAATCGTAGTTTGGGTACTGCGAGCCCAACACGTTTCAAACCGGGTGGTTTCAGTTTCAGCCATTATGTCGGTAACTTGGATGTGTCAAAAGCCGTAACTGACCAATTCAGTATAGCTTTTGGTCTTGAAGGTCGTTCAGAAACGTATCAAATCATCGCAGGTGATACAGCATCTTACAAAGGACAAGGTTCAAACTCTTTCCCCGGTATTGATGCCGTAAACGCTGCTACGAACTCTCGTTTCAACTTGGGTGCTTATTTAGATTTGAGCTACGATGTCACTAAAAATTTCTTAATCAACGGTACAGTTCGTACAGAAAAATATAGTGACTTTGGCAAGGCTGATGTTTACAAACTATCTTCTCGCTATAAATTAGCAGATGAAAAAGTAGTCATCAGAGGTTCTTATTCAACAGGTTTCCGCGCACCAAGTTTGCACCAAATCTATGCGCAATCTATCCAAGCCTCTTTTGCAGGTGGTACGATTGTTTCATCTGGTTTGTACAACAATCAAAGCGTACAAGCACGACTATTGGGTATTCCTACTTTGAGACCTGAAAAATCTACAAACTTTACGCTCGGTGTCGGTTTGAACCCAACTAAAAACTTAAATATTACGCTCGATTATTACAATATCAACGTTAAAGACCGTATTGTTTATAGTTCTTCTATTTCTTCTTCTGACAAAACGACGGATTTATACAAAATCCTTCAAGCAGGAAGTTTGGCTTCCGTTCAGTTCTTTGTGAATGGCATCGAAACCAATACCTCTGGTCTTGATTTTGTTGTCAATTACAGAAATATTGCGTTAGGGACAGGTAAATTGGGTATCAACTTGGCAGGTAATATTAATTTGAAAAATGAAATCGTTGGCAATGTTGCTGAACCAGCACCCATTTCAAAAGCAGGTTCAAGTATCTTGAATGCACAAATCCGTTCTTTGTTGACGGAAAGCCGTCCGCAATACAAAACCATCTTAGGTTTTGATTATTTCGTTGGCAAATGGGTCTTTAACTTGAACAATACTTTGTTTGGACCAACGGGTTTTCGTGATTTGGACAATGATTCTGACGTGAAAGAAAATTCTACTACGGATGTTAGTATAATGAACTTATTAAAAGCTGTCTTTAAGCCTGCAGTTGTCACAGACTTAAATATTGGTTATAACTTTACGGATAAAGTAAACCTAAGCTTAAGCATCAACAACATCTTAAATGTTTTACCAAAATGGGATTTAGAATTCAATCCAATTGAACCAGGTAAATATCCTGCAGCTGAAGTCGCAGCAAAAGCAGTATTAGCTGATGCAACACAAAAATCTCTCCTTAGAGGTTTCTTAGGCTTTAGTGGAAGGTATGATATACTCGGTTATAATGGCTCACAGTTTAGTCAACTCGGTAGGGTTTTTAATGCGCAACTGACAATTAAATTTTAGTATTTTTTCTTAAAGAAAAAAAGCCATCTAAGCCTCATTGGTTCAGATGGCTTTTTATTACATTACCACCACCAAACAGAAAAATCTCTTTCTATCGTTAAATCACCTTTAAAATTTGATAAT
>JAYTUR010000545.1:0-5999 GCA_043744475.1 Saprospiraceae bacterium
TCGTTTATTTTAAAGGTCAAAATCAAAATCTGAGTCATAATGCAAGGTCTCTTGCAAACCCAGTATCATATCACTATACGAATGTGAAAGCAAATCAGATTTTTGAATGTTGAATAGCTCAATATAAAAACGACATTGTTTAAGCAATACTTCAGGACTTAAAACGGTATTTGTATTTTCAGAATTGATGGCTTCAATTTCGACAAAATGACCCAAATTCTGCACTTCGTCAATATGGAATTTGACGTTTTCGATGAAATAAATGCTTCGTTTTTTATCCACAACCGTTAAAATACCCATCGAATCGGTCAATATTTTCTTCAATGAGGCGGCTTCGGCGGGTGTTTTGAAGAGCGTGACATCGCTCTGTTTGGGACCTGATTGGTTCGGGCGATTGTAGTGGATTAAGGTATTTTCGATATTGCCTTCTCGCAATTTTAACCGCCCATTCGCAACACGGAAATAGGTGTCTATTTGATGGTCAACGCCTCTAAATTCCGCATTTTGCGCCTTCAATATCGCTTCTATACTGAGGGGGTCGTCGCAACGGGCTTTTATTTCAATCAATAAACGGTTCATGTTCGTTATTGGTTACTCGTTATTGGTTATTTCGTTTTTTGAAACCCTACATAAATTCTAAAAGCGCAATCACTCACTGTTTCTCGCTGTGCTCGAAAAGCGTACAAGTATAATATCTATCGGGTTGAGCCTATTTTAAAGAAAAAAATCAAAGGTTTTTTCTTTAAAATAGGCTCAACCCTTAAAAGAAATCAAAAGCACGCCTTTTGAGCGTAGCGAAAAACAGGGAGTGCCTGTAAATGTATTTTATGTAGGGTTTTAAATTTCGTTTTAAGCAAATTATGAAAACAATAAAATACTGTGAATCAATGTTTTACATTATCCATTGTCCATTGTCCATTATCCATTATCCATTATCCATTATCCATTATTCACTTTTTCAATAATTTTTCCAACTCCTGTACTTTTTTAGCAAGTGCAGGTAATTTTTTGAAAACAGAAAAAGACCTCAAATAGCTGTGATAATCGAAAGCCGGTGTGCCATACAATTTTGAACCCGCAGACTGATGATTGGAAACGCCTGACTGCCCTTGAATTTGAACATTGTCGCCAATTTGGAGATGACCCGCAAAGCCTGTTTGACCACCGACGCGGACATTTTTACCAATTTTTGTCGAACCACCAATGCCTGTGAGGGCAGCAATGACGGTGTTTTCACCCACCTCAACATTGTGGGCAATTTGTATCAGATTGTCCAATTTGACACCTTTGCGAATGGTTGTTGCACCGATTGTTGCTCTATCAATAACCGTATTTGCGCCAATTTCTACTTCATCTTCAATAATAACAATGCCTGTATGGGTGATTTTCTTATAAGTGCCGTCAGGTTGAGGTGCGAAACCAAAACCATCAGAACCGATGACAACACCCGCGTGAAAGACGCATTTTTCACCAATTTGTGTACCTTTGTAAATTTTAACGCCGGGATAAAGCAGTGTGTTTTGACCAATTTTAGCGTTTTTGCCTACGAAAACCTGTGGTGAAAGCACCACTTCGTCACCAATTTCTGCGCCTTCTTCGATGACCACAAAATCGCCAATCGTAACGTTTTCGCCCAATTTTACTGAGGGGTGTATGGAAGCGAGTTTGGAAATCGTTGGTATAGGTTTTTCAACGGCGCCAAATTTATCAAGCAAAAAAGCGACCGCAGTATAGACATCTGCTAAACGAATCAATGTGGGTTTAACTGGTTGGCGCAGCGTGTAAGTATTGGGAATCAATAAGATAGATGCCGCTGTCGTATAAATATGTTTTTCATATTTCTCGTTGCTGTAAAAGCAAATATCGCCTTCGACTGCCGCTTCAATGACACCCGGACGAATGCCTATTACTGAGGGGTCTCCTTCGACAGTTCCGCCGAGCATGTCTGCCAATTGTTGTGCTGTAATAACCATAAAAATAAAATGTATTAATTCCCTAATGAGTCTGAGTCAATGTTTTTAAAATATTGAAAAACAATGCTTTATGAATTTTGTTTGAAATTGTATTGAACTTAAAGTTTATTGAACACTGTGTCATGCCTCAAATCAAAAAAATCTGTTTCGATCACTGATACGCAAAGGTACATGAAAGTCACAGAGTTACAAATTGTCCTAAATGTCATTCTTATCAAAAAATAGTCAAACGAGAATTATATCATTCAATTGGTATTCTTAAAACGGTAATGTATTTTCGCAAAAATTTATCGGATGATTCCTACTATTACTATTATTTTTTTACTCGGCTATGCCACTATCGTTTTTGAAGAACAAATCAGAATCAGCAAAACGGCATCAGCCCTTGTGACTGGTGTTTTGTGTTGGACGGCTTATATGTTAGGCACAAATGATGTTGAACTTGTTGATAGTCAATTGATTCACCATTTTGCTGATGCTTCTCAAATTTTATTTTTCCTTATGGGTGCTATGACCATCGTTGAGGTCATGGATGCACACGATGCGTTTGACATTTTGATCTCAAAATTGAGAACTCGAAAAAAAATAACCTTACTGTGGATTATTGGCTTCGTCGCTTTCTTTTTTTCTGCCGTTTTAGACAACCTTACAACAACCATTGTATTGGTATCATTTCTTAGAAAATTAATATATAATCGTGAAGACCGCCTGTTTATGGCGGGTATCATCGTTATAGCTGCCAACGCTGGTGGCGCGTTTTCGCCCATTGGAGACGTTACAACCACCATGCTTTGGATTGGTGGGCGAGTGACAACGGGTAAACTGATTGAATATGTTTTCTTGCCGAGTCTCGTTTGTCTTGTTGCACCTTTATTTTATCTTTCAACAAGGGTAAAAGGTAATTTTGAAGCCATTAGCGACCCCTCAGTATCAGACGAAACACATTCGGCTTCGCAAAAGGAGAAGACCTTTATCTTTTTTCTCGGTGTCGCAGCCCTACTTTTTGTGCCTGTTTTCAAGACTTTGACACATTTACCGCCTTTTATGGGTATGCTTTTGTCGCTCGGTGTGATGTGGATTATGACTGAAATCATTCACGCCAAAAAAGATGAAGATGAAAAATATCATTTCACAGCTGCTCATGCCTTAGAAAAAATTGACACGCCCAGCATCTTATTTTTTGTTGGTATTTTACTCGCAGTTGGGACTTTGCAAACGACGGGTATTCTGACGAATATCGCGCTTTGGATGTCGAATGTTGTAGGCAGTGAATCGGCTATTGCTATGATTATTGGTGTTGTTTCGGCGATTGTTGACAACGTGCCGCTTGTTGCTGCGTCTATGGGTATGTACACGCTTGAGCAATTTCCACAAGACCATTTATTTTGGCATTTCATCGCTTATTGTGCAGGTACGGGTGGTTCCTTGCTCGTTATTGGTTCAGCAGCAGGTGTTGCGGCTATGGGCATGGAAGAAATAGGGTTCTTTTGGTATTTTAAAAATATTACGCTTATCGCAGCTTTGGGCTATTTTGCAGGCAGTGGTGCGTTTATTTTAGAGCATTATGTTTTTTAATTTTTATCATAACTCATTCAATATCAATCAATAATGAAAAGAAAAAAAACAATTTCTGTCAAATTTCTCTTACTCTTTGCGTCTTGCCTTTTGTGTACCCCCCTCAGTATTTTTGCTCAAAATGCCTTGGGTTGCAACGGGATACGTTATAGCGCCGATGTTTTTACAGACACCACAGCCACGACGGTTCGTTACGGTGTCAATAATGTTGGGACGGTTATACAACAGCTATATATGGACGTTGTGCAGCCCAAAAATGACACTTTGAGCCGCCGCCCGCTTATTATTTGGGCTTATGGTGGTGGTTTCGTTACGGGCGTTCGCAAGGATATGTCAGCATTTTGCGAGTTATATTCTAAAAAAGGCTACGTGACCGCGACGATTGATTACCGTTTGTACCCATTTCTAAACGGTTTTCCTGATTCTGTAAAAATTACGAACACCATCATTCAGGCGGTGCAAGACATGAAAGCCTCTATCCGTTATTTCAAAAAAACGGTCAGAGAAGATGGCAATCCCTATCGCATTGATACAGCGAATATTATTGTTGGGGGCGTTTCAGCAGGTGCTATTACGGCTATGTTGACGGCAGAAATGGACTCAACCGACCCTATTCCGACATGGATGCGGACGATTATCACTAATCAAGGCGGTTTTGAAGGCAATAGTGGCACACCTTTATATACCTCAACTGTAAAAGGGGCTGTCAGTATGAGCGGTGGTTTGTATCGCAAAGAATGGTTGGACAAAGATGATTTGCCGTTTGCCGCTTATCATGGTACGGCGGATGTCACTGTGGCTTATGGTTATGGCTTAAATGTCTATAATTTTTATGGCGATGGCGACGGTTCACTCGCACCACGTGCCGTAGAGTTGGGTATTCCTGTTGTTTTGGTTTCCGTGCCTGGTGGCGGGCATACGGATATTTATCCAAGTTCACCAAATAATATTCCTGCTTCTTTTGTTGTTTGGCAAGCCAAAATGACTGATTTTATGCAAAGGCTGGTGTGTGGTGTAAAACCATTATCAACATTAAGTATTGACAATCAAGAAATTAAGGTTTATCCAAATCCAGCGAACGAAGAAATGACCCTTGAAATTGATAAAAATACTGAGGGGAGCAAATTTGACCTTTCCGTTTTTGACGCACTTGGGAAGCAAGTTTTTTCATTGAAAAATCAAACTAATAATCAAGTCATTTTGCACAAAAAAGACATTGGTACAGGTCTGTTTTTTGTTAGATTATCGTTTGACAATAATGCAAAACCTGTCTTGAAAAAGATTGTTTTTGAATGAGAATAGGCCACTGATTTGACTGATAAGACAGATTTACACTGATTTTTTCTTAGATTCTTACAGAATGACAATAAAAATCAGTTTAAATCAGTCATAATCAGTCCCATCAGTGGTCTATTAATACTTATTGCAATAAAGGTTTCAACGTTGTCCAAATCGTTTCCACAATAATTTTATTGCCTTCGGCAGTTGGATGAATGCCATCTTTTTGATTTAATTCAGCAATGCCGCCAACGCCTTCCAGAATAAAAGGAATCAAAGGCAGTTTGTTTTTAGCTGCCAATGTAGGATAAATATTGTGGAAGTCCGTTGTATAGGTTTTGCCCATATTACGGGGTGCTTCCATGCCCGCCAAAACGATTTGTACTGAGGGGTACTTCGCTTTGACTTTATCAATGATGGATTGCAAATTTTTTATACTTTCTTCTGCTTTTAAGCCCCTTAAAGCATCATTTCCACCCAGTTCAAGCACAAAAATATCAACGGGTTGTTGACTGATGACCCATTCGACACGTTGCGCACCACCTGCCGTTGTTTCGCCGCTAAGCCCTGAATTGATGCACCGATAGGGTATTTTAAGAGAATCTATCCGTTCCTGAGTAAGGCTCACAAATCCTTTTGAGACATCGTCTAAGCCATAAGCCGCCGTCAAGCTATTACCAAAAAAGAGAATGTTTTTTTTTGTAACGGTTTGTTGCCTGTCCGTAGTCGTTGATTGTTCCACTTTCGGCTTGTCTGTAGCTTGTTGGCAAGCAAAAAAGCTAAGAGAAAGGCAGAAAAGAAGTAATTTTTGAATTGTCATTTTTAAAATTTTTAAGTCGCAAACTTACAAAGAAGCGTTTGTCTCGACGATATTATTGTTTTTCTTTTTTTAAAACCCATGTATTCGGTGTTTGTTTTTAAATTTGGGCATAAAATCAAAGTCGTCGAAGTTTCAAACTTCGACGACTTTAAAAATTGTATCGTTATGATTCGTTACGAAAAAGATACCAACAATATTGTTACGCTAACCCTTGACATGGAGGGTTCGACGTATAATATCATCAGCCACGAGATAGGCAAAACCTTTGTGCCTGTCCTTGAGCATCTGAAAAAAGAAAAAGCGAAGGGATTACTGAGGGGGGTCGTTATCACTTCTGCTAAGATTAATTTTTT
>JAYTUR010000546.1:0-1569 GCA_043744475.1 Saprospiraceae bacterium
TTTCAAAAGGCGATTTTTGAGCGCAGCGAAAAAGAGCCAGTAATATATCCGAACTCACGTTAATTATAACTAATGTGTTAAATCTTAGTTTGTTGTTTCTACAAATAGTATTCGTTAATATAAAGTAAATTATCTATTTTTTCGTTTTATTATACGATAATATAATTAAAAAGATTTTATATTTGCATATAAAAATATAAATAACTCCATAAACATGCCTCAGAGAGAACGGTTCGGAAAATGAGAAAACGTCTAATGAAAACAAATGTCAAGTTAACCATTAAACCGCAACCGATATGTTTCACAAAACCATTGTCCTTGTTGATTACAACACCCAAGAAATTCCACGTGTTTTGGAATCTTTAACAGATTCGTATGATGTCCTACTCGTTTCTTTTAGCCGTCTGCCTAATATTTCAACACCGTACCAGAAAGTATCAGGGATAGTTATTCTGTGTACAAAGCCCGATGAAGAGATTTTATCGAATGTGATGATGCTTCGGACGTGTTATTCCGATGTGAAAATCATTGTCATGTCTCCTCAACCAACACCTGACATGGTCGCACAATCGGTATCAGTGGGCGCAAACAATTACCTCGACCTCGCTGGGGACAATTTGCGATTAACAAACTGTTTAGAATTCTATAACAAAAAACGAAGCCCCCCCTCAGTATGGTCGCGATTTTTGCCCACGTGGTTGTTTCCAAGACGTTTAGGAACAACGCCTATTTACGCTCAAAACTTGCCCATTGTAGAGCCTTTAATAACGTCTATTTCTGAAAGAATGGAGCAAATGGTAAAGTCCAAAAATACCCCCCCTCAGTATGAACACCATATCAAAGTGCAATTTTTTGGCGATTTTGAAGTAAAAATCAATGGTAAGTCGCTCCGACCCAAAACCAATGGCTTGCTGTTGGCGTATTTGTTTTACAACCACAATCGTCCGATTCATAAAGAGGTTTTGATGACCAAATTTTGGGGGGATAGTGTCAATGACGCTAAAAATTGCCTCAATGCAGCTATTTTCAGCCTTAGAAAATCACTTTCGGAACTAACGACCGAAAGAACCATTGTTTTTCAAAACGCCTATTATGCTATCAATACAAAACTTTGGCATATCGAAACCGATGCCGATGTGTTTGCCGAGCAATGGGAAAAATCGCGAGCATTGTCCAGAACACAAGGTTTAGGTGCTGCTATTGATGTACTTCAAAACCTTAAAACGATGTACAAAGATGAGTTTTTACCCAATTTTAACCATGAATGGGCAGTAGGGCGGCGCGATGAGTTTCGGGAAAGACACCTGCAAGCACTCAATCTTTTGAGCGAACATTTTTGGCAAAAAAAAGAACTCAATGATTGTATAGATAATTGTCTTGACATCCTTCAAGTAGATGATTGTGTTGAACCCACTCACCGCCGCTTGATGGAATGTTATAGCCAGCTCAAAATGAAGGATAAAGCGATTCGACAATACAAAAAATGTGTTGATGCCCTTAAAAAACTCAATATCGTTCCCGAGCGCGAAACCGAAAACCTTTATTTATCAATTGTAAAATAAGTCCCAA
>JAYTUR010000547.1:0-5990 GCA_043744475.1 Saprospiraceae bacterium
TGTTGTAAAAACTACAATTGTAGTTTTTACAACAGCTTCTCATACCTCATATCTCATATCCCCCACATATCGCCCCAAAGCCGATTGCCGCCATCAATATAAACGGTTTCGCCTGTGATATAAGTGGCATTTGTTAAGAAAAGCGTCAATTCAGCCACTTCTTGAACTGTTCCAAGCCGTTTCATAGGTATTTTTGCTTCAATGCCAGCAACCATTTCCTTTGGATAATTTTCTAAACCCGACGACAAAATGATGCCTGGCGCAACACAGTTGATGCGAATACCCCGACTCACCCATTCAATCGCTAAGGTCTTTGTTAAATTCATCACACCTGCACGTGCCGCCGCCGAGTGACTCATACCAGGGAATCCTTTGTAGTTATTCAAGACAATATTGACAATACTGCCTTCATTTTGCTTGAAAAAAAAGCGTTTTGCCATCTCCTGTGTCATAAACCAAGTGCCGTTGAGGTTGGTATTAATGACGGCATTCCACCCTTTTTCCGTTATGTCTTCGGCAGGAGAGGGGAATTGTCCCCCTGCATTATTGATAAGAATATCCAATTTGCCACTTTGCGTCTCAATCATATCGGCAAGGCTTTTAATGCTTTCCGTATCGCGAATGTCCAAAGCGAAGGCTTTAGCACCTTCTCCATAGCTGTGCAACGCCATAACCGCTTGTTCAAGTCGTTCTTTTTTGCGTCCAGCGATATAGACTTCTGCGCCCAATGTGAGAAATTGTTTGGCAATTTCAAACCCAATGCCCGAACCGCCGCCTGTGACAAGGACTGTTTTTCCTTTAAAAATATCTGATTTAAACATATAAAAATGTGGATTTAGGTTGTTTGTTATTCAATATTCTAAAAACGTGAAATTAGGAAAAGGCAGCTAATAATTTAGCAACTATAATTATTTTTAAGGATTAGAATCAAACGAATAGTCCTGTTATAAACAAAAATCAAAGAAACCATCTAAAACCTTCAAACTAATAAAACGCCACTACCCTTAAAATTTCAAAAAAAATCTATCTTTGACCTCGAAAATCACAAATTCAAGAGAAAAAATCACTCGATATATGAGGATGAAACAATGCACAATCAAAGCGGCGGCAACGGTCAAAGGTGTAGGCTTACACACAGGAGAGGTCGTTACTTTGACGATGCGCCCCGCACCTGAGAACCACGGATATAAATTTCAACGCATAGATTTGCCCGATGCACCTATTATTACAGCAGATGCGCTTAAAGTCGTCGCAACTAATCGCGGAACGGTTATTAAAGAAGGTATAGCCCAAGTGAGTACCGTTGAACACGTCTTGTCGGCGCTCACAGGCTTAGGTATTGACAATGTTTTACTTGAAATTGATGGTGGTGAAGTGCCTATTTTAGATGGTTCTGCCTTGATTTATGTCCAAAAAATAACTGAAGTTGGCATCGAAGAACAAAATGCAGACCGCGAATATTTTGATATTACAGAAACCATTACCTTTAAGGACGAAAAAACAGGCGCAGAATATGTCGCTATGCCTGCCGATGAATATTGTTTGACAACGATGATTGATTTCAACTCAGAGGTCTTAGGGCAGCAATTCGCAACGCTCGATTCTACCCCTCAGTATGAAATGGAAATTGCACCTGCTCGGACCTTTGCATTCCTCCATGAATTGGAGTTTATGCTCAATCAAGGCTTGATAAAAGGTGGCGATTTGGACAATGCCATCGTTATCGTTGACCGTATGATGTCAGAAGAGGAATTGGCGGATTTAGCTAAAAAACTAAACAAACCACAGGTCAAAATTGAGCATGAAGGCATACTAAATACAACGGCTTTGCGGTTTCAAAACGAACCTGCACGGCATAAGTTATTGGATGTTATAGGCGATTTAGCATTGGTCGGTAAGTTTATCAAAGGAAAGGTTATTGCTAAAAAACCAGGACATACGTCGAATGTTGCTTTTGCGAAAATCTTAAAACGTCATTATATTGAGCAAAAAAAAACGCGCGGTATTCCTATATTTGACCCCTCAGTAAAACCTGTGATGGATGCGATTCAGATAATGCAAAAATTGCCGCATCGTTATCCGTTCCTTATGGTTGATAAAGTTTTAGAAATAACGCCGACAAGTATCGTTGCTATGAAGCAGGTGACGATGAATGAATGGTTTTTTGAAGGGCATTTTCCAGATAATCCCGTCTTTCCAGGCGTTTTGCAATTGGAAGCTATGGCGCAAACGGGTGGACTGCTCGCCCTCACAGGCGTGCCTGACGATGAATTATGGGACACCTATTTCCTTAAAATTGACAAATGTAAGTTCAGAGATAAAGTTTTTCCGGGCGATACCCTGCTCTTTAAACTCGAACTGTTAGAACCCATACGCCGCGGTATCGTTCAAATGATGGGACGGTGTTATGTCGGCAATAAAGTTGTATCTGAAGCTGAATTGACTGCTCTTATTCAAAAAAGAAACTGAAAAAACAGTGGATAGTGGATGATGGAAAATGTATAGTGGATAATGGAAAATGTATAGTTTAACAGCTATTCATTATCCATCATCCACTATCCACTATCCACTATCCATTATTCACTTTAAAGAAAAAATGGATATTCACCAACTAAGTGTCATACATCCCGAGGCTAAAATCGGCAAAGGCGTGACGATTGGACCTTTTACAACTATCGGTGCTGATGTAGTCATCGGAGACGGAACATGGATTGCTCCGCATGTCAGTATCATGGACGGTGTGCGGATGGGTCGTAATTGTAAAATTTTCCAAGGAGCCATCGTCGGGTCAACACCTCAAGACTTAAAATATAAGGGAGAAAGAACTTTTCTTGAAATCGGAGACAATACCATACTTCGAGAATATTGCACTGTCAATATTGGCACAACCGCTACATGGCGGACGGTTATTGGCAAAAACTGCCTTGTCATGGCTTATGCACACGTCGCACATGATTGTGTTATTGGTGATAATGTGGTTCTAGCAAATAATGTCACCTTAGCAGGTCATATCGAAATAGGTGATTTTGCGCGTCTGGGCGGAATGGTTGCCGTACATCAGTTTGTCAAAATCGGCAATGATGCCTTTATCGGTGGCGGCTCTCTTGTACCGCGCGATGTGCCGCCTTTTGTTTTAGCAGCACGCAATCCGCTGTCTTATGCAGGTGTCAACCGAGTAGGATTGGTTCGTAGAGGTTATACAACCGAGCAAATTGATAATATCCGCGATGTATATCGAATTTTGTTTGTTAGAGGACATAATTTGTCTCAAGCCGTCAATTATATTGAAGAAACAGTGCCTGATACATCAGAGAAAACAGTCATACTCGATTTCGTTAACCAAGCATCGCGCGGTTTGATTAAAGGCTTCAGAGCCTCAAATGGCAAGCAAAACTAATTTTTTATTGAAAAATACTGAGGGGGTGTCTGAACAATCAAAAACGATAAATCACACAGCACACATCATTCTTGAGGGTGTTGGCAAGCGTTTTCGCTACGAATGGATTTTTAGAGACATCACTCTGACTTTTGAAAGTGGAAAAATCTATGCTTTATTAGGCTCTAATGGTTCAGGTAAATCCACTTTGATGAAAATACTGAGTGGGCATCTCAGCCCCTCAAAAGGACAGATTTCTTTTAATGTAAAGGATAAAACACAAGACGAAGACAATATTTTTAAACACATCAGCTACGCAGCACCCTATATTGAACTCATAGAAGAATTGACACTGACAGAAATGATTCAGTTTCACATCAAATTCAAACCCCTCAGTAACAGTCTGAAAATCAACGACTTAATTGATATTTTAGGATTTGAAAAATCCAAAAATAAAGAAATTCGCTACTTCTCATCGGGCATGAAACAAAGGCTTAAATTAGCCCTTGCTATCTGCTCTGATTCCCCCATTTTATTACTCGACGAACCGACAACCAACCTCGATGCACAAGGCGTGGCATGGTATCGCCAACTCATCAGCCGTTTTACTGAGGGGGGCACTCGTCTAACTATTGTGGCTTCAAACATCGAACATGACTACGATTTTTGTGATAAAAAAATTAATATAGAAGATTTTAAATAGTCTTTTGAAAGCATTATCAAGCATTTAACGTCCTTAAATTAACAAAAATTAAAATTTGGCGTAATTATTGAAAATTGCTATCAGCATACTTTTTAAATATCTTTTGTCATAAAATTTTTCACATAAACATGAGAAAACGAGAACTCATTCCCTTCCTTTTGGTATTTATCTTTCTTTCGATTTCGGTTATTTCTTGTATGAAAGATGAGCCACTTTATATCAGTTTACCGACTGAGGTTCAAGATGCTCAAGTTGCCCACGACTGGTTTGATATGTTTCGATATTTAACGAAAAATGGCGCAGGTTTCACGCCTCCCGTCGCTTCTCGTGCCTTCGGTTATGCGGCTGTAACGCTTTATGAAGCGGTCGTACCGGGTATGTCGCAATACCAATCGCTACAAGGGCAGTTGCAAGATATGCCTAAAATTGCTGCGCCTGATTTGAGTGTAGAATACAATTGGGCGATAGCGGCTAATGCAGCAATGGCTTATGTTGCCAAAAGTTATTATGCCAATATGACAAACAGCTCGTTTACAGGGGTGCAAAAACTCGAAGATAATTACTATACGTCATTACAATCTAAATACACCTTGTCAACAGCAACCATTGACCGCTCAAAAAAATGGGGGCAAGAGGTGGCACGCATCATTTTCGAATGGTCTAAGACGGATGGCGGTCATGAAGGTTATACAAAAAACTTTCCTACAAATTATTTTCGACCCACAGGTATCGGTTTATGGGTGCCGACATATCCTAAGTTTCAATCTGCTTTACAACCTTTTTGGGGTTATAATCGCTCATTTATCACAAAAAGTGCTGAAATGTCGCAACCTACGGCACCGACCCTTTACTCTGAGGATACTTCATCCCTTTTCCATAAAGAAGCTTTTTTGGTGTATAGCACAGTAAAAAATATCAAACCAGAAGAAAAAAAGATTGCTCAATTTTGGAGTGATGACCCAGGGCAACCAGGTACTCCTCCAGGTCATTCGGTGTCAATTACGACTCAAGTGCTGAAAAAAGAGCAATATAACCTCGCAAAATCAGCCGAAGTTTACGCCAAAGTGGGTATCTGCGTCGCGGACGCATTCGTCTCTTGTTGGCGTTGGAAATACGTTTACAATTATGTGCGACCGATAACATACATTCGTTCAAAAATTGATTCGACGTTTGTGTCATTGCTTGAAACACCACCGTTTCCAGAATATACATCGGGTCACTCAGTCCAAAGTGGTGCAACAGCTAAGGTTTTAACAGAGGTTTTTGGCAATAACTATATATTTTCAGATGCAACTCATGCGAATCGGACAGATATAGATGGAACTCCACGCACCTTCAAATCATTCTATGACTTCGCTGCCGAAGCAGCTATTTCAAGACTTTATGGTGGCATTCATTACCGAGAAGCCATTGAAAAAGGGGTGGAACAGGGTGTCAAAGTCGGTACAGAGGTGATGAAGCTGAAGTTTAGAAAGGCTATTTGAGTAGCTAATTTTTAGGCATGCTCATTTATTTGTTAAAATATTTATTGTTATTATATTGATAATCAATGTTTTAAATATTTAATTGCAAAAAAGCAGATTGTGTTGAAAAACATAATCTGCTTTTTTTTATTTTACATTTTGAGAAAAAAACTCTTTGGGACTCCCTTCGTATTTTTACGTATTTTTTTTTGAAACCCTACATAAAATAAATTTACAGTCACTCACTGTTCACATGTCTTTGGCATGGGAAACAGTGAGTAATCGCTCTTTTAAAATTTATGTAGGGTTTTAAATGTATTTTTGTAAAATAACGTGAGTTAGGAGATATTACTGGCTCTTTTCCGCTGCGCTCAAAAATCGCCTTTTGAATGGTTGTTTAAGGGTTGAGCTTATTTTTGATAGAAAAATTGGAAATTTTTCTATCAAA
>JAYTUR010000548.1:0-5987 GCA_043744475.1 Saprospiraceae bacterium
CGCTTTTCGAGCAAAGCGAGAAACAGTGAGCAGTAGGTTTTAAAACAGTTTCTTAGTCTTTTCATCATCATACATCATTCATACTTTATCTTTTGATTTTAAAAATAAATAGTAAATAGGCAAACCTAAACCGACGAGGAGCAAGCCTCTGCCTGTATTTGCCGTTTTAGTATAGAGCAAAATTAGGCAAATCCCTATTGTTATCAAAATGTAAAGTATAGGAATAAATGGATAAAGTGGCACGCGGTAAGGGCGTTCCGTTTCAGGTTCTTTTTTGCGCAAAGCGAAAATACCCGCAATGGTAACGCAATAGAAAATTAATGAAGCAAAGGTGGCATAGTCGAGTAAATCGCCATAAGTACCTGATAGACAAAGGAGGCTTGCCCAAACGCACTGTACCCAAAGCGAAAAGCCAGGTACATCAAAGCGGTTGAGTTCCGATGCTTTTTTGAAAAACAAACCTGCCTCAGACATGGCGTAATAGACACGCGCACCCGACAAAATCAAACCTGAATTGCACCCAAATGTTGAAACCATGATTAAAGCTGCCATGATAGCAGCAGCAGCATTGCCAAATATTTGAGAAGCGGCAGCCGTACCTACACGGTCATTGTCGGGAAACATGATGCCTCTTCCAAGAGCATCGGTTGCAGACGGGTCGCCATGAAGCGGCAATAAATTGAGGTAAGCTAAGTTTGCGGACACATATAATACTGTAACGATGAGGGTACCGAGCAACAAAGACATCGGTATATTGCGGCGCGGGTTTCGGATTTCACCTGCAATGAAGGTGACATTGTTCCAAGCATCGCTCGAAAACAAAGAGCCGATTATCGCTGTGCCCATAGCTAATAAAAGCGCAAAACCGCCAATCCCCTCAGTGTGCCAAGTGCCGTCTGCTGCTTTTGAGGTTGTTGAAGCCACCCAAGGGTTAGAGAAGTTTTCGGCCAAGTGGCTTTTTTGCGCAAAAAACAAACCTAATAATATGAGTGCAAACAAGGCAATCAGCTTCGCCATCGTAAAAACAAGCTGTATTATTTTACCATTTTGAACGCCGCGACTGTTGACATACGTTAAAAAGACGATGCTCGTGATGGCAAAGACTTGTGCTGTGTTGATGCTAAAAGAACCGATGTGTAGCAAAATATTGTCTGCACTGAGTTCAGGAATAAAAAAACCTGTGTATTTGGCGAACGCCATGGCAACAGCGGCAATCGTACCTGTTTGAATGACGGAAAAAACCGTCCATCCGTATAGGAATGCGGATAAATTGCCCCAAGCCCTTTGAATATAGACGAATTGCCCACCTGCTTTGGGCATCATGCCCGCCAGTTCGCCGTAGCTGATAGCGGCAATAACCGTGATGAAACCCGTTAAAACCCATAAAAGAATGAGCCAACCGGAGCCACCGACCAAACGTCCCATGTCTGCTGAGACGATAAAAATGCCTGAGCCAATCATGCCGCCGCTGACGAGCATGGTGCCGTCAAGTAAGCCTAATGACCGACGAAATTCTTTTTTTTCTTCCATAATAAAGTTGTTGAATGACTGGTTTGCGTTTTGTTAAAAAGATAAAGCGAAAGATAAATATTTTTATAGCGCCAAAGATACTGAGGGGGGTAAATTTTAAAGATTTCAATCGGCTATGATGTCTCTCCGTTTTAAATCTTAGTATTTTGAAATCCCTAAATAGGATTATCTTTGTTCTAAATTTTTTAGATGTGTTTTCACTATTCTATTCATAACATAAATACTAATTAAGAAAATGAGCATTCAAGACTATCAAACAGGTGTTAAAGACCGCGTCACTTCGTGGCATTTAAAGCGCAAATTGTTTTGGATTTTGGGTATTGCACTGTTTTGTTTTTTGGCTTACACAGCGTTCTATGTCTATTATCCATATAGCGAAGGGACGCGCACAGGCTATATGCGCAAGTTGAGTAACAAAGGGTTTGTATTCAAAACATGGGAAGGCGAGTTGCAAATGCCAGGTATCACATCGGCGGCTGATGGGCATGAGATGGTTACGGGTGGCAATATTTGGCTTTTTTCTGTCAAACGTGGCGAAGACCAAGTTATTAAGGATTTGCAAGATGCTGAAGCGGCTAATACGCGTGTAACATTACATTATACTCAGTATCTTAAACAATTTGATTGGCGAGGAGAGACTGTTTATTTTGTGGATAGAGTGACGAAACAGTAATTGACTCCGATTTCGCAATAAAAAAGCCGTCTTGTTTGAGTAACATGACGGCTTTTTTATTTATTGAATCTCAAAATTTATTCAAAAGCAGTCGCGACCAATTTGTCTTGCTCTTTCGTATGAACTTTTGAATAACCCGTTGCAGGTGAAGCGGAAGCAGGACGACCGACATATTTTAAGCCTAAATCACTGTGAAAAACAGCAATATGAGACCATGCACCATTGTTCATTGGTTCTTCTTGAACCCACAGACGGATGGCGTTTTTATGTTTTTCCAAAATCGCTTTGATTTGCTTTTCAGGGAATGGATAGAGCTGCTCGACGCGTACGATAGCGACATCTTCGCGGTTATCCGCTTGTTGTTTTGCCAAAAGGTCGTAATAGACTTTACCTGAACAGAAAAGCACTTTTTTAGCGTTTTTTACTGAGGGGTCATCAATGACCTCTTGAAAACGGTTACTTGTTTCAAAATCTGATAGAGACGACACACATTCAGGGTGGCGCAACAACGATTTTGGTGAAATATGAATCAATGGCTTGCGGAACGGGCGGACTAACTGACGACGCATGAGGTGGAAAAAATTGGCAGGTGTCGTACAATTCGCAACGGTCATATTGTTTTCAGCGCACAACTGTAAGAATCTCTCGATACGTGCCGATGAGTGTTCGGGTCCTTGACCTTCAAAACCATGCGGCAACAGCATCACAAGACCGTTTTGACGACTCCATTTTGACTCACCAGAAGCGATGAATTGGTCAATAATTGTTTGCGCACCATTGTTGAAATCGCCAAATTGGGCTTCCCAAATGACTAAATTTTCAGGATAAGCCAAACCGTAGCCGTATTCAAAGCCCAAAACAGCATACTCTGAAAGGAGTGAATTGAAGATATAAAACTCGCCTTGTGAATCTGTAATAGTACTCAAACGGTTGAATTCACCATTCGTATCGGCATCAAAAAAGCAAGCATGACGGTGGCTAAAAGTACCACGTTTAACGTCTTCACCGCTTAAACGGACGTTCCTACCTTCTAATAAAATAGAAGCATAAGCCATCAATTCGCCATAACCCCAATCAATTTTGTCATCGGCTATCAATTTTTGTTTACCACTGAGGTAACGTAAAACATCTTTCAAAGGCACAAAACCTTTTGGAATGGTATTCAAATGATTGATTATCAAATCAATTTTTTCACGCGTAATACCTGTTTCGGGCGACGTTTCATACATGTCATCAGTCACTTCCTTACCGCGTTTGAGACTTCGCCAAGCAAGGTCGGGTTCTTGATAAGTGTAAGTGGCGTGTTTTTGTTTGACTTCATCTAAGCGGTCTTGCAATTTTTCGTAATATTCTGCAGCCATTTTTTCTGCTAATGCACGGCTATCGCTGTCATTACGTTTAATTAATTGCTCAACATATATTTCACGTGGATTTTTATGGTCTGCAATCAATTTCCACATCAAAGGTTGCGTAAAAGCAGGGTTGTCGCTTTCATTATGACCCCAACGGCGATAACAAACCATGTCAATAAACACATCTGTATTAAATTCTTGACGATAAGCGACTGCCAATTCACAGACAAAAACCACCGCTTCGGGGTCGTCGCCGTTCACATGGAAAGTCGGTGCTTGAATCGTATTGCCCACGCTTGTTGAGTAGGTTGAAGTCCGTGCATCTTCAAAATTGGTCGTAAAACCAATTTGATTATTGATAACAAAATGAATAGAACCACCTGTATCGTAGCCTCGTAAATTACTCATTTGCAACACTTCATAGACAATACCTTGACCTGCCACTGCCGCGTCGCCATGAATCATGATGGGCAAAATTCTATCGTAGTCGTGTTCGTACAAAATATCAGCTTTTGCACGCGCATAACCGACCATAACAGGGTCAACGGCTTCAAGATGCGACGGATTGGGTAGTAATTTTAAATAAACAGACTTGCCTGTCATCGTTTCAACTTGCGATGAATAGCCTAAATGGTATTTCACGTCACCGCTGCCGTAGCTCAATTCACCTACGTTTTCTTCAAATTCATTGAAAATACTGTCATAAGTTTTACGCATCGTATTCGCCAAAACACTTAGACGACCACGATGTGCCATTCCAATAACGACTTCTTCAACGCGGTCATCAACACCCGTATTAATCATGGCATCCAGTGCTGCAATCGTTGTTTCCGCCCCTTCAATAGAGAAACGTTTCTTTCCGACGAATTTTTTTCCTAAAAACTCATCAAAACCAACAGCTTCATTGAGCTTTTCGAGGATACGCCGCTTTTTCTCATGGCTCAAACCGAACCCCTCAGTATGTGAGTGCTTTTCGATGCGTTCGCGCAACCACAGGCGTTGCTCATGTTTGTCAATATGGCTGTATTCAAAACCAATATTTTCGCAATAAATGGCGTGTAAACGGTCAAAAATCTGACGTAAAGTCGCATTTTTCATGCCCAAAGTATCACCTGCCACAAAGGTTTTATCCCAATCGCTTTCATCTAAACCATAATCATTTAATTCGAGATGTGGGGCTCTGTCCAAACGTGGCTTTATTGGATTGGTTGTTGACAGTAAATGCCCACGATGCCGATAGCCATCAATGACCATCATCACAGACAATTCTTTTTCAGGAATTGACCCTACTAAACTTGTTGTTGCAGTTGCCGTTTTGCCATTCGATGCGCCATTACCGTTGTTTTCCTCAGAATAATCAAAACCTCTGAAAAACAATGACCACGAAGGGTCAACAGAATTAGGGTCTTTCAAATACTCGTTGTAAAGACCCTCAATATATTGCGGATGTGCATTGGCTACGCTAGAAAAGTCGCTCATTATTATTTTGAAAATTTAGTGAATTAAATTTAATTATCTTTTTAATAGAATGATTGTCAATTATTTGTGAAAACATATAACTTTCTATATGTAAAGATAAAATTTTTTTTCCTTTTGGTTTGTCAAAATGGCTATAAAAAATGGTATCGTTGAATTTCAAGTAAAATGTGTTAGAAATCTATACCAATGTTTAGGAAAAAACAACTGTGTTAATTTTTTTCCTGTTATTCAAAAAAAACTTAACTTCACTTTTTATAAAAATACAATGACATGAAAAAAAAGCTACTTTTCCTCGTTTTACCTTTGATTTTACCCTTTTTACTGAGGGGTCAATCTGTTGCCTTTACGAAAGTTTACAACATATTTCAAACGAAATGTGCGCCGACCTGCCATTCCAATGCAACCAAATCAGGCGGACTTGACCTTGAAGGCAGTGGCAGCGACAAATCAGGTGCCGTTTTTAATGCTCTTGTAAATGCCACGCCAACCAACGCCACGGCATCGAGCAAAGGACATAAGCGTATTTATCCAGGGCGTATAGATAAATCATTTTTATTCCATAAAATCAATGGTGATTTTGATACCTATTACCCCACATTAACCGCCGCAGAAGGCAGTGGAATGCCAAAAGAGGGTACCGCATTGACAAAAGTGGAAAAAGAAATCATCAGACAATGGATTTTATATGGTGCCAACAAAACGGCAATCATACCCGAAGACCGCATTCGCGCTTATTATGATACCGTTGGCAAGGCATTATCTGCTTTTAATGTGCCACCTGCCGCCCCAACTGCGGCAGAGGGGTTTCAGATAAAAATGGGTCCTTTTTTCCTTGCACCCAACGGGCAAGTGGGCAAAGAGTTGGAATATTATCAAAAATGGGAACTCAATATGGCTTCTGATATGGAAGTGAACCGCATTGACCATATTATTTCAAGTTCGTCTCACCATTT
>JAYTUR010000549.1:0-1564 GCA_043744475.1 Saprospiraceae bacterium
TGAAAATTAAAATAGTTTTATGCTTTTTGGGGGCTACTGTCTGGTTAATGGGGATTGCACAGCCGCTGAATAATTTGAAAAACGAAATTAACCTTATTAGCATCGTACCTCAACCAACAAAGTTGATACCTGTGACAGGCTCTTTTACAATTACCAGTCGAACACAAATAATTGTGCCAAATGCTAATACAGGCATTCGCCGTGTCGCCCAACAGTTTGCTGACCGCATCAAAATTGATGGAACAAATATGCCCATCATTGACTTAAATGACTCAAAATCAAACATTAACGTCATTTTTTTTCTGAAAATAGACAAAGAAGGCATAGGTACTGAGGGGTATAAATTAAGCGTAACACCCACACAAATCAATATAAAAGCAGCAACGGAACAAGGCTTTTTTTATGGTGTGCAATCATTGTTGCAATTGTTGCCAACAGAAATATTTTCAATGACATCTTTAAGCACAAAAATAACATGGCGTGTGCCTTGTGTTGAGATTGAAGACAAACCTCGTTATGCTTATAGAGGGTTGCATCTGGATGCAGGACGACATTTTCAACCTGTTAGTTTTGTCAAAAAATATATTGACCTTTTGGCATTGCACAAAATCAATACTTTTCATTGGCACTTAACAGAAGACCAAGGTTGGCGCATTGAGATAAAAAAATATCCTAAACTGACAGAAATTGGTTCATGGCGTAAAGAAACGCTCATTGGTCATGGCTCTGATTTGCCTGAAAAATTTGATGGGCAACGTTATGGCGGTTTTTATACACAAGAGCAAATACGCGACATTGTGGCGTACGCAAAGGAGCGTTTTGTCAATATTATTCCTGAAATTGAAATGCCTGGTCATGCCCTCGCCGCCTTAGCTGCCTATCCCGAGTTCTCTTGTGACCCTTCAAAAAAATATGAAGTGGCAACAAGTTGGGGCGTTTTTGAAGACGTTTTTTGCCCATCAGACAAAACTTTTTCCTTTTTACAAGATGTTTTGACTGAAGTAATGGACTTATTTCCATCTAAATACATTCATATCGGCGGCGATGAATGCCCAAAAGAAGCATGGAAAAAAAGTGCTTTTTGCCAAGATTTGATGAAAAAAGAAGGGCTTAAAGATGAACATGAGCTGCAATCTTATTTCATACAACGAATAGAAAAATTTCTCAATGCAAATGGACGAAGCATTATTGGTTGGGACGAAATTCTTGAAGGTGGGCTTGCGCCAAATGCAACTGTAATGTCGTGGCGCGGTACTGAGGGGGGCATTTTGGCGGCACAGCAAAACCATGATGTTGTCATGACACCCGGTAGTCATTGTTATTTTGACACCTATCAAGCAGACCCTGAGTCAGAGCCTTTGGCAATTGGTGGTTTGATTACGCTCGAAAATGTTTATTCTTATGAACCAACGCCGAACGTACTCAATACGGAGCAAGCTAAACACATTTTAGGCGCACAAGGAAATGTGTGGACGGAGTATATGCGGACGACAGACCAAGTAGAATACATGGTTTTTCCACGTGCTATTGCTTTATCGGAAGTGCTGTGGTCGCCTAAAAATAG
>JAYTUR010000550.1:0-1562 GCA_043744475.1 Saprospiraceae bacterium
GCCGGCGGCAGCACCACAGGTGTAACACTCGACACAAACGCACTCCGCACCGTTTGCGAAACCAAATCACTAAAACTCTGCTACGCCATCAAAGCACACGCAACCGACATCAGCAACAACACAATGTTCGATGCCGCCAACATTTCTAAAACCAAATTCGAGGGCTTCGCAAAAGATGTAGTGGATGATAAATGCGAAAGCATACACGACCTCGCAAACGCAAACGCAGCAGCACTCCTTCCAAACGGAATCATCGCAACCGATATTTCCGACCTCGCCACCGCCATCTCACTCTACCGAATCGGCATGCAAAACCCCCGCAATAAAAAAATAGAAATAAAAAACGCCAACGACCAAATTCACCCACTCGTTCAGGAAATTGTTCAAATCCTCCTCATCAAAAAATTAGACAACCTCACACTCACCCTCACCGATGTAAAACCAAACTATGTTTCAGGTTACAAACTCGCACGCAAAAAAGTAGATACCGGAACCGGAACAACCCGCATCAAAGGAACTGTAACAGTCAAAGATGCAACCCCCGTTAAACCCATTTACAACGCAGCAATAAAACTCACAAACGCAACAGGCGACACATTCGCCTTCACCTCCGACATCAGCGGCGACATACTCAGCAAAGCAAAACCCGATGTATGGAGAGGCGAAGCAACATGCGACGGATTCAATCTATACACCATCGAACCCTTCGAACTCAAACTCGGAAAAACTTTCATCCTCAACATTCAAATGACACTCACAGTGTAACACAATGCCATTGTTCGTGTTTTCACCAACAACACAAAAACACACAGCCGTTCACCCATCAGTGAACGGCTTTTTATTTTGGGAGAAGAAAAACGCAACCAAAGAAAAAGCGAAACACAATTAAACACCACCGCACTTGCAAGCACATTTTATTTTTTTTGGGAAGAAAAGTTTTATGGAAGAAAAAAAACAAAAAGAGCTTGCACCCCCGCTTCACCTCACACAAAAAATAAAGTCAAACTCCTTCAATAACGAAACCCAAACCAGTCGCACCCATTATCTTCCACGAACAATAGCTGCATGTAACATAAAGATTAAACGAAATTTTGGTTTTGAGGGCGACAACGGATTTCTGAATCGTCTTAGTTCTTACGAGCGAACAACGCAACAAAAAATTACAACAGTTTTCATAGGCAGAAATATTTATTATTGTGTTGCAATTTTTTGAAAGAGCGACGGTAATTCTAACTCCCTCAAAACCAAAACATCGTTAATCCCTTCTTCGTTATACGCAACTGCTTTGTCGCTCCGATTGAACATTCTGCTTAACCGAAAGGACACATCTCCGAAAGTCGGCAAAGCCGTTTGGCTATCGCTTCGCAAAATAAAAAGAGAAGCAACGCTTACGCACAAAAAAGCAAACGCAAAGTTGCTTCACATTTTATTTTGCCCAACCGCACCCAAGACACAACCGACACTGCATGAACAAGACCTGTTGATAAATATTTGCCGCTACATTTGCTCACATATATTGCAATACATACTTTTGCCTATCATTGCAAAAAGGACAGTATGAG
>JAYTUR010000551.1:0-5970 GCA_043744475.1 Saprospiraceae bacterium
CATTTTCAAGGAAAAATCTTTGATTTTTCCTTGAAAATGAACTTCGCTCTAAAAAAGAAATCTTTAGTACGCTTTTCGAGCAAAGCGAGAAACAGTGAGTGGCTGATATTTAAAGATTTTCATTTTTTATAAGAAAACCCTATATTCAGGTCAACACAAATATCACAAATTAAATGAATGACATTTCCATTTGGACTTTGTTAAATTCGTGTCATTCCTTAAATTCGTGTTTAACAATAAAAATACTTTTTTCACATAAAATTTTAAAAATCATATTGATTATGAAAGCTTTTGTTCTAAAAATATCTTTTTTTCTATGCCTTTTAGGTGTTGTCCAAATGTCGGCTCAAAGTACGGCGGTGAAAAAAACAACGGCTAAAAAGACTTGTACGCCTTCAAAAAAGACAATGAAGTCTGTCAAAACTACTTCAGATGTCAGTGTTAAAACGCCTAAACAAGATGCGCCGCCACCGCCTCCTGTTAATACCACGGGTGGTATTCCCGTTATGGTATTCGACAAAACAACGATTGATTTTGGCAAAATAAAGACGGGTGAGAGACCGACCGTGACGTATAATTTTACGAATACAGGTGCTGCGCCCCTTGATATTGACATTGTGTCGGGTTGTGATTGTACAGATTTGGAATATACACGCACAACGGTTCAGCCCGGTGAAAAAGGCTTTGTGACAGCGACTTTCAAAAGTGATAAAGCAGAGGCAGAAGACCACAAAAAGCCTTTGAAAAAGTATGTGGATATTGTGTTGAAGCAAATTCACCCTAAAAGTGGCGGGCCTATTTCGGCATCATTGACCTTTTTTGTGCATATTATTGATTGATGGGTATTCACTTATCTGTGCTTGTGTTTAGGAAACTAGAAAACAGCTGTTTTCTAGTTTCCTAAATAGGGCATTATCCCCCCTCAGTAATCCATATCGTTTTTCGACTTACAAACAGCTTAGTTCACTTATCCACAGAGTGGTGTTAACTTTATGTAACTTTTTTCTCCGCATGTTCCCAACTTTTAGGCTTACCTTTGCCCCATCTTCTAATAAAGTTTCAATAATTATCCGACATCTCAATGAGTGAACCAATCAAACACGAATGTGGCATTGCGCTCGTTCGACTTTTGAAGCCATTGGAATTTTACCATGAAAAATATGGTACTGCTTTTTATGGCTTGAATAAACTTCACCTCTTGATGCAAAAGCAGCGCAACCGTGGACAAGACGGTGCCGGCATTGCAACCATCAAACTCGACCCAATCCCTGGCACACGCTACCTCAGCCGCAAACGCTCGAATACTCAAACACAACACATTAAAGATGTTTTCGAGCAAGTGTTTTGGCATTTCAAAGACCTTACTGTCGAACAAATCAATGACGCTGTTTACCTAAAAGAACATTATCCGTACATGGGTGAGGTTATGATGGGGCATTTGCGATATGGAACGCACAGCGGCAACACAATTGAGCAAGTGCATCCATTTTTGCGCCCGAACAATTGGATTTGTCGCAATTTGCTGTTGGCAGGTAATTTCAATATGACCAATGTAGATGAACTTTTTGAGTTTCTCGTAGAGGAATTAGGTCAACACCCGAAGGAAAAGTCGGATACGGTGATGGTGATGGAAAAAATTGGACATTTCCTTGACGACGAGGTGCAGCATTGGTTCAATTATTTCAAACGCGATAATTATTCGAATAAGGAATTGACAAATCTCATCGCCGAACATCTTGATGTGCAACGCATTTTGAAACGGACGGCAAAAGGCTTAGATGGTGGATATGTTCTGATGGGCATGTTGGGTCATGGTGACTCGTTTGTGATGCGCGACCCGAACGGCATTCGTCCTGCTTTTTATTATCAAGACGATGAAGTAGTGGTTGTGGCATCGGAACGTCCCGCGATTCAGTCCGTTTTTAATGTCAATTATCAGACAATTCAGGAGTTGAAACCGGCTCATGCCTTAGTGATTAAGAAAAATGGGACTGTTACCGAAAAACCATTTACGCAAGAACGTGAACGCTTGTCGTGTTCATTTGAGCGTATTTATTTTTCACGTGGCACTGACCGCGATATTTATTTAGAAAGAAAACAATTGGGTGAACAGTTGGCAGAATCGGTGGCAAAAGCCGTTGGATATGATTTTGAAAATACGGTTTTTTCTTTCATTCCCAATACCGCCGAAGTTGCTTTTATGGGTATGACAGAAGGTTTGCAAAAAATACAAAACCGTCTTAAAGCGCATAAAATCAATGACTTACATGAGAGTGGTGAATTTTCTGTTGAAAAAATGGACGATATACTGAGGGGACCATTGCGTGTTGAAAAATTAGCCATTAAGGACGATAAAGCCCGTACTTTCATTACGCAAGACGATAGCCGCGACGATATGGTGGCTCACGTTTATGATGTGACGTATGGTATCATTAATGATAATGTGGATACATTGGTTTTGGTTGATGACTCGATTGTGCGTGGAACGACCTTGAAAAATTCGGTCATTAAAATTGCAGCTCGTCTAAAACCTAAAAAAATCATCATTGTTTCTTCTGCGCCGCAGATTCGTTTCCCTGATTGCTATGGCATTGACATGTCAAAAATGGGTGATTTTGTCGCTTTTCAAGCTCTTATTCGACTATTGAATGAGCGTGGTATGGAGGAAAAGCTAGAAGTTGTTTATGATAAATGTAAGGCGCAAGAGCATTTGCCAAAAGAACAAATCAAAAATTATGTTCAAGAGTTGTATGACTTGTTTGAATATGAAGAGATTAGTGATAAGATAGCTGAAATCGTCACTTTGCCTGAGATTGTTCCAGAAGTAGCTGTTATTTATCAAACCCTTGATGGATTGCACGTCGCTTGTCCTAACCATAAAGGTGATTGGTATTTTAGTGGTAACTATCCAACGCCTGGTGGTAATCGAGTGGTCAATCGAGCGTTTATCAATTACATGGAAAATAAAAACGTTCGTGCGTATTGATTTAATTTGAGATAGATATAAACTTTAAAGGGCTGTTTTTGCATTGCGAAAACAGCCCTTTGAAGTTTATAATAGCTTGATAATGAAATAGATAGTTATGCACTTAATTTTTTTTATTAAAAATAATTAAAATTAAATAAACTAAAAATATCATTATAGAGTTATGGTGAAAATAACGAATACAACAATAACCAAAATTTTCTTTCACCAAAACTCTTTTTCAACATGACTACCTCTACTAACTTCCTATTCGCTTGCTTGCTCTTTCCATTTTTTTTGTTGGGTCAAAAAATGCAAGAAAAACCCGTTTGGCAATTCGATTTGCAATTTGATTTTGCCAAAGCTGACCTTCGGACGGAATATCATCCACGCCTTGATTCTTTAGTTGTCGCCTTGCAAGACTCAACGTTTGTGGTATCTATGACGGCACATACCGATGCTATTGGCGATGCCAAAGCCAATTTTGAACTCTCTCAAAAACGCGCACAAGCTGTCAAAACCTACTTGATAAGTAAGAATGCCCCTGAAAACCGCATCCATACTGAGGGGTTCGGCGAAACACAACCGATTACCGAAAATAAGACAGAAGAAGGTAAACAGCGCAATCGCCGCGTATCTGTCAGCATTTTGCGGCGTTTGGCACAAGTTTCAGGGATTATTACAGGCAATGATGGGAAAACACCTGTGGCTAATACTAAAGTTGTTTTAACTTCGAGTTACGTCAGAGACTCCGTTTTTACAGATGTAAACGGGGCGTACAGCCTTGTAGCACGGCTCAATTTGCCTGCAAAAATTATTGTTGTGCCTAACCCCAACGATAATTGTCCATTAACTGTTGGGCAAATTTTTACATTCAACCAATGGGCAGTGACGCAAAATGTGCAGTTGAAATGCAAAGTAAAACCTGCGCCAATCATTACATCAACGACACAAATAGTAACATCCAAAAGAGTCGCTCAAAAAGTGCTTATTGCGGGCTTTGTTACCAACGACTCTGCACAAATTGTTAAAAATGCCAGACTGATTTTTAGCAATGACCAAGGGCGTGATACGGTTTATTCGGATAAAAATGGGCATTATTCAGTCGCCAACATGATGTATCCAGATGTCTCTGTCAGCATATTAGCCAATAACCATTTACCTTTTTACAAAAGTATAATCGCCGATTCAGTGACAAAAAAAGTAGATTTTACGATTCAAACTATCAGTGTCGGCAAAAAAGCGGCTTTGCAAAATATTAACTTTTACTATGGTTCTTATGAGGTTATGACGGAATCAGAAGCGTCATTGGCTGATTTGGTGCAGTTTATGACTGAAAATGCCACTTGCCATGTGGAAGTACGCGGACATATTACGTCAAATAACCCAATGACTTATCCCATTGACAACATAGAGTACGATTTATCCTATAATCGAGCAAAGGCTATTTATCAATATTTGATTGACCATGGCATCAAAGCAGAAAGGATGACTTACAAAGGCTATTCAAATTATGAGATGATTTTTCAATATCCTAAAGACGAAGTCGAACACAGGGCAAACCGCCGCGTTGAGATAAAAATCATCAGTGATAACAACAGATAGACCCCTCAGTAATTTATTGGAAATCAGGAATTTATGAAATATTAATCTCCCAAACAATCAATGTTCGGTCATCACTAGCGGAAATTAAATAGTTGTTGTAATTAGACCAAAAAAGGCGATTCACAGAACGTACATGGCAACCATGACGGATTGTATCTACGACTTTTAAGAGGTTCAGTTTTGCGTTTTGCGCATCCAATGCCCATATTTTTATGGTTCTATCACGGCTGGCAGTTGCAAAAATATTGGGATTTTTAGGGTGAAAAACAATGGAATTGATGGTGAAAAGATGCGCTGGAAGCGATTCTAAGGGTTTTGGAGTCTCATTTTTAATAGAGGCATTCAAAGCCCATAATGTCAGATGCGCATCACGTCCACCTGTTATCAAAAAATCATTATTACGGGCATAACGGATAGAAAAAATAGAGTTGCTGTGCGCTTTGTGCCAAACATTTTTGAGGTCTAAACTCGTAGCATCAACAAAATAGATGCTGCCATCACTCGCCCCAATCGCCAACTCATTTTTTTCTTTTGAATAATCAAAACAACGCAAACTTTTATGCGACAACTGAATGCTTTCTAACGACTTGTTTTCAACCAATGACCAACGTGTTAAAATACCATCTCCACCAATCGTAAGTAGTTGATTATCAATTATTTTTACATCAAAACAACCTTTGCCACCATGATGCGCTACATTGCGAATGAGCGTCGGTTCGGCGAGGTCAACGAAACGTACACCGCCGTCCATATCACCTGCAATAATTTTGTTCTGTTGTGGAATAAAAAGGAGAGAAAAAATATTGCGCTCGACTTTTGCCACCAATCGCCCCAATTCTGGCTTTGCCAAATCCCATTCGACGACCCAACCATCACCCGCGCCACTCAAAATGTGCTGTTCATCGCCCCCCTCAGTAATGGCGAATATAGCACCTGTATGCCCTGTGAGTTGTGCTATTTTTTTGACATTCATCATTCAAATATTCATCATTAAGTGGTTGGACAAAACTAATTAGCAGTATGACCCCTCAGTATTTCATTTAAAATCAGTATTTTATGAGCGTTTCTCAATACTCAATACTTTTGTCTCACTACTTACTAAGGTCTTTTCCGCGATGCCAAATAATTCAATAAATCTGGATATTTCGTCGTCCATCGTTTAGCGACTTCATCGGACACCTTCAAACCATCAATATAAGGCGTGATAATCGTATCGTATTGATTGTCTTTCAAAAGCAACTCCTTACGCATTTTTTCAGCGGCTGCATAGTCTTGAAGCAAGCCAACGGAGTAAAAATAAGACCCCTCAGTACCCGCCGCCTCTATCATTGCATCGCCGTATTTGGCGAGTATATCATTGTCATATATCCGTTTGGTCGTGGCGATTTGAATTTTATAAC
>JAYTUR010000552.1:0-5968 GCA_043744475.1 Saprospiraceae bacterium
GTTTGGCGCAAGTTTTACGACATTAACTTCGTGGATATAACGTACAATCCATTTGATGCGTCGAAGTGGTCGCCTGTGCCGTCAGGTTTGTTGAGTGAGGTAAAATTGGTAACGAATTGAAATTAATCAATCAAAATTTTTATGAAAAACAAAATATTGACAATCCTTTTTATGCTTTTATCACTGTTGCTTGATGCACAAGAAATGCCGCTTTACGAAGGGGATATTCCAAACAATAAACCGAACATTGAAAATCAAGAGAAAATTGTTTTAGAAAACGGTGGTTTCCGTATCAGTGATGTATCGAAGCCCACTTTGACGCGTTTTATGGCTCAAAAACCCAATGGCATATCGGTCATTATTTGTCCAGGTGGCGGCTATGGTCGTTTGGCTTTTGACCATGAAGGTGTTGAAGTGGCTAAGGCTTTTAATGCAATCGGTATTTCTGCTTTTGTCTTGAAATATCGTTTGCCGAGCGATAAAACGCAAATAGACAGAAGCCTTGCCCCTTTGCAAGATGCCCAACAAGCCATTCGTTTGGTGCGTAAAAACGCTGCGAAATGGGGTTTGAAAGCGGATAAAATAGGCATTATGGGCTTTTCGGCGGGTGGTCACTTAGCCGCATCGGCGGAGACGCATTTTGCCATGAAAGCCGACCCCTCAGTTGCTTCGTCCCTCGCAATGACATCAGATACGACTTCGGTGCGTCCAGACTTTGCAATTTTGGTATATCCTGTTGTTAGTTTTGGAGAAGAAATTATGCACAAAGGCTCTCGGAACAATTTGATTGGTGATAAACCAACGGTTGAAAAAACGCAATTGTTTTCAAACGAATTGCAAGTAACGCCCCAAACACCGCCTACTTTTTTGGTCCATGCAGCAGACGATGGCACTGTACCTGTCGAAAACAGTATCCGTTTTTATCAAGCCTGTGTTAAAAATAAAGTACCTGTGGAAATGCACTTGTATCCACATGGTGGACATGGTTTTGGCATGAATAATAAGACGACGGAAGACAAATGGTTTGACAGATTGGCGAATTGGTTGAAGGCAATGTGAGTTCTTTTTAAACCTTTTTCGCAAACGATTGCGTGAATTATTTAGGAGAATAAACGGATAAATATTTGGCTTAACGTAACTTTGTTGAAATTTAAATTTTGTAAAAATAAAATTTGAATATTTTAATACTTAAAGTAATGTAAGTGAAAAATACTTTAAGTGAATGTCATTCGAATATTTTTAAAAACTAAAAACAAGAATTTTATGAAAAACACTGCGCTATTATTAGCCTTTTTTTGCGTTTTCGCCCAGATGACCTATGCTCAAGTTGAAAGTTGGACTCCGCTTTTTGACGGCTTGAGTTTGAGAGGTTGGAAACAATTGAATGGAAAAGCTAAATATACTGTTGAAAATGGTGAAATAGTTGGTACAACGGTTGCCAATACGACTAACTCTTTTCTCTGTACGGATCAGGATTACGGCGATTTTATCTTAGAATTGGACTTAAAAGTAGATGATGCTATGAATTCGGGCATTCAATTCCGTAGTTTATCAGCGCCTGATTATCAAGATGGACGCGTGCATGGCTACCAAATGGAAGTTGACCCGACAGAACGGGCTTGGTCAGGTGGCATTTATGACGAGGCACGGCGTGATTGGTTGTATATTCCAAACATCAATCCTGATGGTAAAAAGGCTTTCCGCATAGGGCAATGGAATAAATACCGCATCGAAGCCATTGGCAATGTGTTGCGAACTTTTATTAATGACATTCCCGTATCGTATTTGGTGGATGATATGACAGCGAAAGGTTTTATTGCTTTACAGGTTCATGCGATTTATGGGGAGATGAAAGAAGGCATGAAAATCCGTTGGAAAAATATCAAAATTCAAACGACAAACCTTAAGCCACGCCCTTTAGACAATACGCCCGTTGTCAATTTGATACTCAATAATGTATCTGAACAAGAGAAAAAACAAGGCGTGAAACTCTTGTTTAATGGTAAAGATTTCACAGGTTGGCGTGCGGTGCATAGCGATAAAATGTCTGGAAAGCATTGGTCGGTTGTGGACGGTACAATCAATATCAGTCCTTCTGATGGTTCAGAAACGGGTAATGATATTGTGACTAATGAGCAGTATGGCGCATTTGAATTGACTTTTGACTTCAAAATGACTGAGGGGGCTAATTCAGGTGTTAAATATTTTGTCAATGAAGCCTTTGATTCGGGTGGAAAATCGGGCGTCGGTTTAGAGTTCCAATGTTTGGATGATGAGAAACATCCCGATGCCAAAATGGGTGTTGTGGGTAACCGAACATTGGCAAGTTTATACGATTTGATTCCTTCTACAAAATTGGACAAACGCTTTCAGCGCAAAATTGGCGACTGGAATCAAGGTAGAATCGTCGTTTATCCAAATAATATCGTTCAGCACTGGTTAAATGGCTTTAAAGTGGTAGAATACGAAAGAAAAAGCAATATATTTAACGCATTGGTTGCCAGAAGTAAGTACAAAGATTATGTGGGTTTTGGTGCAGCAGAAAAAGGGAATATCTTGTTGCAAGATCATGGTAATAAAGTATCATTCAAAAATATTAAGATTAAGGAGTTGAAATAGAGCAATTCAGTAAACTAAACAACAATGAAAAACATCATTTTATTTCTCCTTTTGGGTACTTCTACCCTTTGGGCACAAACCAATTCTATCCAAAAATCGCTACCACTTTCTGTTGCAACGGCAGAAAGCGTCGGGATGTCTTCTGAAAGATTGAAGCGGATTGATGCGATGTTGCAAAAATCGGTTGACCAAAAAGAAATACCGGGCGCGGTCGCTATTATCTGTCGCAATGGTAAAATCGTTTATCAAAAAGCATTTGGTTCAGCAGATAATACATCAGGTCGGGCTATGAAAACTGATGATGTTTTCCGCATTGCTTCTATGTCAAAAGCCATTACTTCGACGGCGGTTATGATGTTGTGGGAACAAGGTTTGTTTCAACTCGACGACCCGATTTCAATGTATATTCCTGAATTTAAGAATCCCACAGTATTAGATAGTTTAACGATGTCTGACACGACTTGGACGACCAAACCTGCGGGAAAAGAAATAACAATTCGGCACTTGCTAACGCACACTTCGGGGCTTGGATATGGTGTGATTGATGGCGATGCCCGTTTCAGAGCGATGTATAAAAAGGCGGGAATAGTTGACCTTTTTACAACAGAATCGGTGAAAATTGGCGATAATATCAAAAAATTGGCGAAATTACCTTTGCACCATGTACCAGGCGATAAGTTTGTTTATTCAGAAGGCTTAGATGTTTTGGGTTATTTTATCGAAGTTATTTCGGGCATGCCGTTCGATGTTTATCTGAAAACGCACATTTTTGACCCCCTCAGTATGAACGACACTTATTTCTATTTGCCAACTGAAAAAGCGAATCGTTTGGTCAAAATTCAAACCAAAACAGGCGATAATTGGACATCTTTTGTGGACAATTTCTACGACCCTGACTACCCTATCAAAGGCGCGAAAAGCTTCTTTTCAGGCGGTGCAGGTTTGTCAAGTACGGCAAAAGACTATGCCACTTTCCTTCAAATGTATCTGAATAATGGTGAACTGAATGGCAAACGCCTTTTGAGCCGCAAAACGATTGAAAGTATGATGATGAATCAAGTAGGCGATTTGTTAGGCGGTGATAAATCTGACCAAAACTATGGTTTGGCATTTGGTCTGGTGACAGAAAAAGGTCAATCAAAAGGCGGTTTAGGCGATGCTGGTTTATTTACATGGGGTGGCTACTTCAATACGAATTATTTTGCAGACCCCAAAGAGAAAATCATTGGTGTCATAATGAAGCAAACGCAGAAGGTAAATGATAATAATAACAGTGGCAAGTTTAGGGCTTTGGTGATGCAGGCGGTGGATAATTAATTTTCTGAATTGTCATAATTACACTTAAAAATCATAGCTATTATTATAATATCAAAATGAATTGATAAATTTGAGACGAGGTTAAAAATTATTAAAAACGATTGATTATCAATGATTAAAACAAAACGGCAATACCTTTTTGTTCTCTTTTTTACACTAATACTAACACAGCAATCGCTAGCCCAAAAGCTGTGTTATTTACTTATTAAAGTAACAGATTCGCGTACAGAGAAGCCGATGATGGGTGCAAGAATGACGCTTGACGGGCGCGAAACAGGGGTTGAAACAGATGCCAATGGCGAAATTAAAATGCCCATGACCTGCTCCCAACATGCTGTTACGCTTCACTTTTTGGGCTACAAACCTGCTTCAAAACGGCTTGATGTGCTTGGAGAGACCCCCCTCAGTATAGTGATGGAAAATATTGCTACACAGCTTGAGGAAGTGGTTGTAACGTCGCAAAGTGCTGTGCGGACAATGGAAACCCCTGCTTTAGGTGTGAGCATGTTGAGTATTAAAGCCGTTCAAAAACTGCCACCTGCGGCGGGTGAGGTTGATATTTTGCGTAGTTTGCAAATGCTGCCAGGCATTTCATCAGTCGGTGAAGGCGCAAATGGCTTGAATATTAGAGGTGGTTTTGTTGACCAAAACTTGATACTTTTGGACAATATGCCCATTTTCAACCCAACCCATTTGCTTGGTTTGTTCTCTTTGTTTCCGACAGATGCCATTCGGGAGATGCAAATTTATAAAGGTTCAATTCCGGCACGTTATGGTGGCAAAACGGCAGGCGTTTTAGATGTCAAATTGCTTGAACCTGATTTAGAAAAATTTAAAATGCGCGGCGGTGCGGGTTTGATTTCTAATAGAATTCAAGCAGAAATACCGATTATTAAGGGGAAATTAGCCTTTTTAACGTCACTTCGCTTTTCTTTTAACGAATATCTCATCAATTTTTATAATCAGGCACTCGTTGGAAAAGGGAGCAAAAATAATATTCCAGACAATAAGCCACAGTTCTATGATTTAGCAAATAAAGTGTTGTGGAGACCGACTGAAAAGGATAATATCACTTTTACGAGTTACATCAGCAGTGATGCGTATCGTGTAGATTCCTTGTTTGAAGTGGCAAATGTAGTGCCTCGTCAAGCTACTTTGCAATATGGACACACCAATTTTGCGTTGCGATGGAATCATTATTTTTCAGAAAAACTGAATTTCAATTTATTAGCCGTTTCGTCAAGCTATGCATCATTGACTTCGGCAAGAGAACTAAAAACGGGTTTTGATTTTAAAAACCAACTCGATTATCGCAATGTGAAGGCAGAAGTCACCTACGCTCCCAATAAAAAACAGCGGATTAATATGGGCGTGACGGCAACTCAGAATCTCATCAATCCTGCGAGCGTCGTTCCAACTTTGGGTTCATCGGTAGCAACCGTCAATTTGCAGCATGAAAAGTCTTACGAAGCGGCCCTTTTTATTTCCGATGAGTATGAATTGACGAAGAATTTGTTGGCAGAAGTGGGCTTCCGATACGTTAATTATTGGAATTTAGGGCCCCTCAGTATGCCGAACTATACAAGTGATGCGCCGAAAGCATTAAGTTCCATCACAGATACATTTTTTATAGGAAACAATGCTATCGAGTCGCATTATGCGCGTTTTGAGCCGCGTTTCGGCTTGCGTTATAAGTTAGGCGAGCGCAATTCGGTCAAAATTGGTTATAATCGGATGAATCAGTTTCTGCAAATGATTGCCAATAATTCGACACCTTTACCCAATACACGTTGGAAAACAGCCAATCGGTATGTGCCTCCTGCGCAAAGTGATTTGGTATCTGCAGGCTTTTTTCACGATAGCAAAAGTCGTATGTGGGAATGGTCGGTGGAAGGTTATTACCGTTGGCAACATGATATTTTTGACTATTTGAACGGCGCAGATTTGTCCACTAACCCTGTCGTTGAGACGCAATTACTGAGGGGGTCGGCAAAATCTTATGGTGCTGAGTTGTTGATTAACAAAAAGAAAG
>JAYTUR010000553.1:0-1560 GCA_043744475.1 Saprospiraceae bacterium
AATGCTCGATAAAAACTATTGGAAAAACCGTTGGCAAAATGGCGCAACAGGTTGGGACGCAGGCGGAGCAACGACACCAATTCGTGCTTTCGTTGACCAACTTGTTGAAAAAAATACGGATAAAAACGTGCGTATTTTGATTCCAGGGGCAGGCAGTGGACATGAAGCCATCTACTTTCATCGGCAGGGTTTTTATAACCTAACGGTATGCGATTGGGCAGAAGAAGCGATAGAAAAATTGAAAAAACAGTTGCCTGAATTGCCCGAAAGCCATATGGTTGTAGGCGACTTTTTTGACCTTCAAGGGACATTTGACATCATTATCGAACAAACCTTTTTCTGTGCCATTGACCCTATGTTGCGCCCTAAATATGCTCAAAAGTGCTTTGAACTGCTGGATACTGAGGGGTGTATCTATGGTGTTGTTTTCAATCAAAATTTCGAATTTCAAGGACCGCCTTTTGGTGGCTCAGCGGAAGAATATCGCCCTTATTTTGAACCATACTTTGATATTTTGACCATGGAAAAATGTAAAAACTCAATAACACCAAGAGTCAATACAGAGCTATGGATTAAATTAAAAAAGCATACAAAGCAATAAGCATTGTGCTTATTTCGATTAGCAGAATAAATTAAAAGAATTTACCTTGTTTACACTTTTAAATTTTACCAACATTATATTTATATAAAAATCATGCTTTTTTTTCGGTGTCTTTGAAATTTTAACATTTTTGATATGTTATTCTGAAAGTTTTTTTTCTATCATTGCGTTTAAACAGCATTTACATCGTTTTGAAGTGAAAAACAGCTAAAAATATTTATTAAGGACACATAATTTTTTGACAATCGTGCACTAATATGAAGAATAAAATTACCAACCAACAGGTTTCGTTACTTTCGAAAAATCTACTTACCAATTTTCTGAAACCACAAAATATCGTTAGACTCACCGCCGCTACTGCCATTGGCACGGCTGCTCTTTTTTTGACCGAAGCGACTGATATGACTTCTTTCATCACTAAAAGCAGCAACGTTTCGCCCAAATTGAGCGCTTTGGCAGTCGTTTCTCCGACGGTTAAATATGGCTTTGCATTGGATACTTTCAATGTGATTGAAGATAAAATTCAACATGAAGATGTTTTCACGGTCATGCTGACCAAACGCGGTTTGACGGCAAGACAAGCGGATAGCCTTGCAAGGGTGGCTCAACCTTATTATGATTTTGAAAAAATCCAAGACGGCAAACCTTATACGGTATTAAGTCGCGACCCACGTACAGGATACGATTATTTCATTTATGAACCTGATGCCAAACGTTTTGTCGTCGTTGATTTAAAAAACGTTTCAATTAAAGAAGTGAAACGTGATGTTAAAACTCAGGAGTTTGAAATTGCAGGTAAAGTAAAAAGCTCTTTGTGGGAAACAATGGTTGAGCAAGGTTTGAGTTATGCTTTGGCTGATGAAGTTGAAGATGCTTTAAAATACAAATTTGACTTGCGTAAGTTCAACGATGGCGATGAATACAAACTGATTTGGGAAGAAGAACTCGTTGAGGGTCAA
>JAYTUR010000554.1:0-5943 GCA_043744475.1 Saprospiraceae bacterium
GATACATTCCAAACGCCCATCCGTTTCTGAAGTCCAAACCGACGTGTCCGCGACCTCCATTGTGCCGTGACCTGAAAAATAAATCAACACAACATCCCCCTCAGTCGCTTGAGCCAAATGTTGTTGAAAACCCGCAACCACAGCTGTTTTCGTTGCCATTTTGTCCGTTAAAAGGAGCGGTTTGAGGTCAATTGTGGGGTCTTGTTGCAACCAATCTTGAACAGCCAAGACATCAGGTACGCAACCCGTCAAAGCAGGGAAACGCACACGGTTTTCAAGTTTAATACTGCCTTCGTAGGCATTGATACCGATGAGTAAGGCGTAAACAGTGGTCTTTTTCGTAGTTTCTGACATTGCTTTCTGATTTTTATAAAGTTGGTAAAATGATTGAATTTTGAGACCCGAATTTAGCAATATTCTTACAAATTCAGTTATTTAATAGTCATTTGATGTTTAAACGGCGTTTTACCCGTCAAATACAATCGAGCTACAAAGTGTTGCGCTGATAATCCATGAGGTAGGCATATTGCTGAATATTTTTCCGCGTTTCCTCGTTGATGAGTGGGTGATTATTCAAGGCTCTAGAGACCGTTGAGGGTGAGCAATTGAATTTTCGAGCGATGTCTTTTATTGTTATTAGATGGTTGTTAGTATTCATGCTCAAACATAATTATTTTGACGATAAAAACCGTTACCCTAGCGGCTTTTTTGATGTTCATTCTTGGAAATGGAAATTCAATTAGGCAATTTGAGAGACAAGTTTTTCTGCACTTTCTTTAATACTTTTAAAGTATCCGATACGTCATACAAATGCAAAGATTATTTACAGAAACTTATTTATTAAAATATTTTTCACTTAGCACAAGGACATTCATAGCATTTTTATGGGAATTTTCGAGTAAAATAGGCTCAATAGTACTTTTTTTAATGAAAAAATAAGGCATAAATAAAACACCCTTTTTTTGTTTTTTACTGTCACAATTGAGAAAATATTCAGAAAGAAAATTTTGTATTAAAAATGTTTGACCTTTTCAGGGTATAAATAGTCAATATAACAAGAGTCAGCCCATTTTTACATACCTCTAAGTGGTTAATTCCTTTATCGTGACAAATTTAATCCTATAAATTAAATTTAGATATTAACTTGATATACAATACTTTAAATTATAAGTAATAATATTATATTTTAAAATTTAAAAATTTTATATTTTGAAATTTAAAAAAGTATCTAACCTTAATTTGGTAATTATGGAAAAACGAGCAGATTTAGTTGCTAAACGATGATACTCTATATACTTTTGAATCAATCATTTAACACAAAACATTTTTTAGTAAACACACAAAACTATACGCAAGTGAGAAAATTAATCTACCAAACTACATTATTACTATGTCTATCCCCCTTGATACTTGATTCAGTGAAAGCGCAACAAGTAAACTCTAAAACGAGATGCTATTCATACGAAAACTTGAAGCACCAAATGAAAGAATTTTCAGAGATGCGTCAAAAAATGGAATTTATCGAACGTCAAACGGCGCAATTTGTAATGGACAATCGCGTAGAAGCGCGTGGTGGGCAAATAACGATTCCTGTTGTCGTTCATATCGTTTATCGTACAAGTGGTGAGAATATTAGTGTCGCGCAAGTACAATCTCAAATTGATGCACTGAATCGCGATTTTAACAAACAAAATTCTGATATTTCAAAAGTACCAGCAGAATTTGCGAGCCTAGCGGCTGATTGTCAAATTCGTTTTCAATTAGCAAGCCGTGACCCTCAAGCGAATCCAACGACAGGTATTGTCCGTCATTTGACGACAAAAACTTCATGGAGTGCAAATGACGATATTAAGCGTCCCGCAAAAGGAGGTTTTGCAAACTGGGACCCTTTAAAATATTTGAATATTTATGTTTGCAGCATAGGAGAAAGCATTTTGGGTTATTCATCTTTTCCAAGTTCTCCACCCGAGTTAGATGGTTTAGTTATTGATCATAGGGCTTTCGGTACGACAGGAACGGCTCGTGCGCCTTTCGACAAAGGTCGAACTTGTGTACATGAGTTAGGACATTGGCTCAATTTAGTGCATTTATGGGGCGATCTCAACTGCGGCGACGATTATGTGGCAGATACACCACAACAAAGAGATGCGCACAGTGGGGCAATTATGAGCCCTCAGTATAGCAACTGTTCGGGCAAACAGACACGCGACATGAATATGAACTTTATGGATTATGTCTATGACGACTACATGTATATGTTCACACAAGGTCAAAAACAGCGAATTCAAGCCATTTTTGCATCAAAACGGGCTTCAATTTTATATTCTGATGGTTGCGACGAAATACAACCCACAAATTGCAACTTAGACAAACCCATAGTGAACAAAATAAAAACAACATCGGCAAACATTATTTGGAACGAAATATTAGGTATGAAATCATATACATGTGAATATAAAATGGATGGGACGACGAACTGGACAGTTTCTCAAACATCTAACCTTTCACTTACTATCAATGGACTAATCGGCGGTGCGACTTATTACTGCCGTGTCAAAGGGGATTGTTCAAGTAGTGAATATACCGAAGAAGTTACCTTCAAAACACCAACACTCTTAGAAGCTAGGTCAGCACAAAGTAGAAGCTTTGGCATCTATCCGAACCCTGTTGTGCATGATGTCAATATTATGTTTGATGTACAAGCAGATGGCTTAGTGAATGTTCAAATTTTTGACTGCAATGGGGTTTTAAGAACGCAAGTGGCTAAGAACATTACCAAAACGACACCTGCCGTCTCTCTTGATTTGACGGAACTGCCAAGCGGTTTTTACCTTGTCGTCGCTGAAAAAGATGGTGAACGTGCCGTTAAAAAGCTCTTGAAAGTAAGTAATTAGTTCACAAATATTATTAATAAATATCCTAATTTCAGAACACCGAAGAACAAAAAATATAATGGTTAAAAATGAGTTTTTGTGGAGATGGGCTCCGCAACTTGTTGTGGAGTCCGTTTTTTTAAATTCATTTATATTTAAAATATTTTAGAATAATAAGTATTTGTTTTTCAATTACTTACGTGATTTTAAACCAAATGTACCAAAACAATAAATTTTAAGACAGCACAACTAAGTCGTTAAAAACACACACACAAAACAGCATTTTTTTTTAACAAACACAAGTAGCAAACTATGAACTTACGCCAAACACTCTTGGCACTCCTCCTGGTGTGCACAATTCTCCCTTTTTTATCTGCTCAAAATAGAACTTGCTCTGCTCCCGAAGTTCTTGACAATCTACTCAAATCAAATCCTGAAATCCAAGAAAGGGTCAACGACATTGAGCGTCAAACTCAAGCATTCGTTCAGCGCAACCCCTCAGTATCAGAGCGCACAGTCATTAATATTCCCGTCGTTGTGCACCTCGTTTATAACGCAGCTGCTGAAAACATCAGTGATGCACAAGTGCAGTCACAAATTGATGTTTTGAACAAAGATTTTCGCAAACTCAATGCGGAAGCGGCTTCAATCCCAAGCACATTTTTTAATATAGCAGCAGATGTAGAAATCAATTTTTGCTTAGCCCAAGTCACACCTACAGGTACGGCAACCAATGGCATTGACCGCTATCGCACATCAAAAACAAGCTGGTCGAGTAATGACGACATGAAACGCACAACCAAAGACGGTGTAGCAGTTTGGGATGCGACACGTTACCTTAACATTTGGGTCTGTAATCTCGGAAATGGTTCATTGGGCTACTCTTCGTTCCCAGGAGCCCCCCTCAGTACGGACGGCGTTGTGATTGATTATCGTTATTTCGGAACAATGAATACACGTTCGCCTTTTAATTTAGGGCGTACAACAACCCACGAAGTTGGGCATTGGATGAATTTATTCCATATCTGGGGTGATACCCGTTGTGGCGATGATCATGTTGACGATACGCCAATTCATCACGGCGCAAATTTCGGTTGCCCGGCTTCTCCTGCCTATAACAACACTTGTGGCAATAATATCGTCGAAATGACGATGAACTTTATGGACTATACCAACGATGCTTGTATGGCGATGTTCTCAAACGGTCAAAAAGCACGTATGCGGGCTTTATTTGTCCAAGGTGGTGCACGTTATAGTTTTGTTGAATCAAACCTTTGCGGTGCAGTTGTCGCGCCAACTGTTTGCGTGATTCCTACCAATATTGCATTAGTAAATGTAACTGAAACAACGGCTAAAATCACATGGAATCGCGAAGAAACCGCTCGGTCATATACAGTAGAATACAAAGTAAATAATGTGTCTAATTGGACGACAATTAATAATGTTGCTGTTAATACTTTTAATATCAGTGATTTAAACAGTTCAACTATTTATAATTTTCGTGTAAAAACGGTGTGCCAAACAGGTGGTGAAAGTGAGTTTTCAACAATTTTAAATTTTGCAACAAAAGAAAAAGTCATAGCGAAGCCCATACTTTGTAGCGATAATTTTGAGCCGAATAATACCTGCTCCACAGCGCAATGGATTCAGACAAACCGAAATGAAAAAGCATTGATTGGCGTATCTGGCGACAAAGACTGGTATTATTTTCATGCAGAAGGTGGTATGAATTGCACTATTTCGCTGTCCAATTTGCCTGCTGACTACGATGTTAAATTGTATGATTCAAAGCTGCGTTTGATACGGTCGTCTGAAAATATGGGTACGGCAAGTGAATCCATCACTTTTACGGCTTCAAAAAAGGATTCTTTTTTAATAGTGATTTATGGTTACAATGGCGCTTTTGATGCCGCTAATTGCTATACTTTTTCTGTCAATACTTCACTTAGAGCGGTCGATTTTGTTGAAAAAACACCAATGAGTATTGATGGATTACAAACATATTCGGGCAATCGCTTTGATAATGGTCAAGATACTGAGGGGGGCATAAAAGTTTTTCCGAATCCTGCAACAGAAGGTGTTGCTATACAAATCGCCCCTGAAAGTGAATCAAATGCGGTCATAATATTGACTAATTTGTCAGGTCAAACGGTGATGACAGAAACGCGTTGGGTCTCTAAATCGGCTAATATGGTTAAGTTGGATTTGTCCATGATTCCAAGCGGTTTATACTTTGTCACAGTTCGTCAAGATAATCAGTTGTGGACTAAAAAGTTGATTAAAAATTAATGTATTGCGGAATTTATTCCGCCTACGATAAGATAAAGTTTGCTACAAATGTGCTGTCAAACTTGATTTGTAAAGCAATGTCTCAAAACGAGGCATTGCTTTTTTTCTTGAAGAAAGAACTTTTATTTTTGTTAAAAAACACCCCTCAGTATCTTCCCCTCTCATCTATGTTTAACTTTGCGTCTTATTTTAATTAAAAATTTTCAAAAAAACATGAAAAAAGTATTGATTTTCAGCCTATTAGCAGCTTTAATCGGCGGCACTATCTCGTGTAAAAAGGATGTTGATGAAGACAAACTCATCACAGATTATTTGAGAACGAACAGTTTGACAGCAGAAAAAACACCCGAAGGGGTGTATTACATCATCGAAACACAAGGTACAGGTTCAACTACTACACCCACCATCAGCAATACGGTAACGGTGAAATACAAAGGTTATCTTTTGAATGGCAATGTGTTTGACCAAAACCAAACAACAGGTATTACTTATCCGTTGGCAAACCTCATTAAAGGTTGGCAAATTGGTCTCGCAAAATTCAAAAAAGGTGGCAAAGGTCGCTTGTTTATTCCTTCAGCTTATGCTTATGGTAGTGGTGGTTCGGGTAGTGCTATTCCCGGCAATTCACCTTTAATTTTTGACATCGAATTGGTGGACTTTAAGTAAGTATGAGGTATGTAAACGAAAATTCTTAACTATCAGTCACTTACTGTTTCTCGCTGCGTTCGAAAAGCGTAAGAAATCTATTGGGGCGAGCGCATTTTTAATAGAAAAATTTTCA
>JAYTUR010000555.1:0-5931 GCA_043744475.1 Saprospiraceae bacterium
GTGAGCGTTTGGCACGCCGCGAAGCCTTGATTCAGTTTTTATATGACCATCATTTTGAAACTGTACCCGCAACGATGGGACCGCCGTATCGTGGTTTAGCGGTTGATACTGAGGGGGTGCCTACGATTGACGAGAAAGGACGGGAGTGGAAGGATTATCGCATTACGAAACCCGAAGCGTTCAGCCGCGTTTTTGGCCCTTTGACCCGTTTCAAACTCTATGAAAATCGGGATAATAATGCAGATTGGACAATTGATTTTTCAAAACCACGTACAGAAACGTGGGCGTATGTCGCACAACATTACGCAGACATTGCCACCACATACAATATGGATTTCATGCGGGGCGATATGGCACACGTTCAGATGCGTCCAGAAGGTGTTCCCGCAACGGCTGATGAATATTACGATATTTTAGGTTTTATCAAAAAAACAATTGTAAAGCAGATTCCTCATTTTGGCTCGTTCGCTGAAACCTTTCTCGCGCCGCCCGGTGTTATGGCTTATGGCGATGAAGTAGCGCACCTTGAATTGTCTGATGCGGATACGACTTTGGGCGATTTGCAAAGCATGGTTGTTGGTTCACAACGTTTTATGGATGAATTTAATCGTTATTTGGATATTTTGCACAACTGCACTGTTGCGCCTAATTTTACAATAATGACAGGTGATAAAGACGACCCACGTTTTGATGAATTCTACTTACGGGGCAATGAGGCTCGTTTTTTCATCGCTCTATTTCTAACGGAAATGCCGAGTTATATGGGTTTAGGCTTTGAATTACGCGACCCGCATCTGACACCTGCACCCAATGAGCATTACACAAAACTCTATGTTTTCCATCTCGATGAAGGGAAAAATGCCACGTCAGGCGACTATGTTTGGGGTAAAAATGTGCCGCTTTTCAGTCGCCTTGATAGAATGCGTACCGTTTCAGATTGGTTGTTGCCTTTGATAAAAAATGAAAAAGTCTCGTGGTTACAATTGCCTTCGTCTGAACATTCAAACAAAGTCATTGCATGGTCAGCAGGAAATTGGGTCTTTATCGTTAATTTGGATACAGAAAATCATGCGTCAAATATCACAATACCGACCCCTCAGTATAAAAACGATACGAAGCTGTTTTTAGAGTTTACAACATTGGATTGGGGAACGCCATTCGATAATACTTTGGTTGTCAATGGCTTGAATATAAATTTAGAAAAAATACAAGCAGGAGAAGGACGAATTTATAAGATTTAATAGTTAGGAGGCGATAGGCGACAGGCAGTAGTCTAATCGTAACTATCTGTCGCCTAATGACTATCACCTAATTTCAATCCTCATTCAAATGGATATTAAAATTGCCATTGGCATGCGCACCAGATTTCTCTTGATAGAGTTTCATATACTTCTCGTGCATCGCTTTTGATTGTGATTTACCATTGATTTTCAATACTTTATCACTTAATTCAAATTCATATTTTTTATTACCATTTTTCAAAAAGCCGTCTTTTTGAAGTTCCTGTTCAAAGGCATTTTTCAAATCGCTCATTTCCATTTTCCTTTCTTTTGTACGGCTATCTCGATATTGGTATTCATATTCACGTACTTGTTCACGAGCCAATTGCTGTTGTTCACGTGCCAAACGTTGGGCATCACGCTGCAATTTTTGAGATTCTTGACGGTATTTGTCGGCATTTTTGCGGTATTTCTCAGCATTTTGCCGCGCATCTTCTGAAAAGCGACGGGCATCTTCTTTTATGCGCTGAACATCTTCGTCAGACCAATTAAGGTCATACTTCAATTTATTTTTTAATTTATAAACCCTTGTACTGTCATTCCAATCGCTCATTTTAATGCTGTCACTGTCCATAAAATAAAAACTGTGTGGACCCCGTAGCAGACCGTCTTCAAAACCTTTCATTTTTATTTTAGGCATGACAAAATCGAAATGTTTATTCAGATCAAAATTTTCAAAGCCTTTTGCCCAATTATTGTCAAAATTGAAGTTGAAAAAGCCATTATCGCCCAAATTGAGCTTCATATCCTTCCCTTCTTCCATTTTTTTACCGTCAATAAACACCTCTTTGTCGGGCGTAATTTTGATTTCAGAATAAGAACCATCGGCTTTTTTCATCTTCAAAATCGTGTTCCCTTCGCTGTCTTTTTCCTTTTTCATGGTTGTACGCGGAAACGGAGGCATGGGTGGTGTAGGCGGTGTCGGTGGCATCGGCGCAGCAAAAGGCGAAGGCGGCATTGGTGCTGTTGGTGGCATAGGTGCTGTGGGTGGCGAAGGCGGTGTGGGTGGTAAACCATATAAAATACCGTCCGTTACGTCTTCATATTTTTCAAAATCTTCTTTTGGAATGTCTTTTCCATCAATTTTGAGTTGCGTGATATTACCGTCTTCGACTTTCATTTCCACTTTTTTGTCGTCTTCTTCCTTGATAATCGTCAATTTCCCTTTAGGTGGCAAGGTATCGGTTGACACAAGCGAAAATACTGAGGGGTGTGTTTCGGATTGTAATTTTGTAACAGTTTTGTTGTTTCCAAAAGACAGGGCTGTAACGACAGCCAAAAGTAAAGCAGTTGCAGTGAGCTTTTCCATGATGTTAGAGCGATTTTGTGGTTGATTTAATATACGTTTAATGCGTTTTAATAAAAAATGCTTGTTTTTACCTGCTAAGGTCAACGCCAATCCATAAGTGCGGACATTTTGTAGCTGCATTTCCTGCAACGACAGCAAAGCTTTGGCATAAGTAAGGGAATTACCGCAAAGCAAAACAGCTACATCGTCGCAACGATTTTCGCGCTCGGCACGGATATTTGCCGAAATCCACCAAGCGGCAGGGTGGTAATAAAATAGAATTTCGATGACCGATTGAGCGATATTCAACAGATAATCACGATGCGCAATATGCGCCAATTCATGGGCTAAAATGGCTTCAACTTGTACCGTTGACATACTATTGACTGTACCTATGGGCATGAGAATCAATGGTTTAAGCCACCCAACAACCATCGGAACGCTAACCATCGCAGACTCTGCCAACGAGACAGCATAGCGCACCCCGAGCTTGTTTTTGAAAAAATTCATGCGGCTTTGCCATTCTGCGGGGAGAAAGTCTAATTGCTTTGTTTTTAATTGTTGCACATACATCAATCCGCCCATTAAGCGCAGTGTAAAAAAAGCAACGCCCATGAACCAAATCGCCACAATGAGATAAAGGTTTTCGTTGAAAAACAAACTCATACGTTCCATAAGTGATTGATTATCAACCGATGCTTCAAAAATGAGACCCCTCAGTATCAACGACTCATAAAAGTTGTCAGGTTCAGTAAAAGTCGCTTTTTCAAGCAAAAAAGCAAACGTACCGATTGCCGAAAGGAACATCGTTAATAAAGAGCCAAACGCCACACGGTAGCGCAAAGCGGCTGATTTGCGTTGTAAACCCATCATTAAAAAAGCCATGATGGAGGCGATGAGCAGCCCTTGCCAAAGCGAGTGAACGACTGTCCAACCCAGCGCGTAAGTCCAATTAGGTGATATTAAATTTTGTAACCAATTCATTTTTAAAGATTTATGAATGAAAGATTATTTTTTTTCGATTTGCTCAATGAGCGCTTTTATTTCTGCCAATTCGTCATTTGAAGCGTTGTGATTGCCCAAAGCTTCCATGACGAGTTGCATTGCAGACCCTTTAAAAGCTGAATCAACGAAGTGATTGACCAAGTTGCGTTGTGTTTCCGTTTGCGGCAACGCTGCCTCATATATATGTGAACGTGCCGAGTCGTCGCGAACGAGCAAGCCTTTTTCGTTCATCACTTGCATCGTTTTCAGCGTGGTCGTGTAGCCTACTGAGGGGTCGCGGTGTTCGTTCAGTCTGTCGTTTATATACCGAACAGATTGCGCCCCATCAGCCCAAAGAACATGCAGAATTTCAAGTTCCGCCTCTGTCGGTTTTACAAATTGATTTGCCATAAAATCAAAATTTTATTTTTTTTAATAAAAAACACATTGTGTATGCGTTTCTTTGTGTTTAATTTCTAACTACGACAAATATAGTACGATAATTATCGTAGTTCAAAATTTATCTACGTCTTTTTTCGTACTTTAAAGAAATTTAACACTTTTACATGAAAAACACGTTTAGTTTAGGCATTTTCAAGATGACTCTTGTTTTCTTGTTTTCCTTTTTTTTGATAGGATTGCAAGCACAAAATACTGATTATCAAATACTTAAGAATATTTCAAAACACCGAAGCCCTGCCGACGATGGTTTCAACCATTTTATTTCAAATACAGCGGGTTATATCAGCGTTGGTACACCTATATTAATGTATGGCATCGGCTTGATTGAGCGCGACAAGGATTTACAAAAGAAATCGCTTGAAATAGGTGTAACGGTTGCGGCAACAATTGTCGAGACTTATGCTTTGAAATACATCGTCAAACGCCCACGTCCGTACATCACTTATCCTGATTTAAGTCATTTGGATACTGAGGGGACCCCTTCTTTTCCGAGCGGACATACATCGGCGGCGTTTGCTTTGGCGACTTCGGCGAGTTTAAATTATCCGAAATGGTATGTCATTGTGCCATCGTTTGCATGGGCGGGTTTGACAGGTTATTCGCGGATGTATTTAGGCGTTCATTACCCGACTGATGTTTTGGCTGGCGCAGCTTTGGGTGCAGGAACGGCATGGTTGGGTTGGAAAGTGAATAAAATATGGCAAAAAAGGCTGCATAAAAACGCCGTTTTGAAAGACAAAATGCCTTAGTCTTTTTCAAGTTAAAAATTTGACTATCAATATTTTACAAAGAGGAAAATAATTTTAAACCTTAATTTTAGAATCGTTATTTTTGAACTTCAAAACAAGTCTATATTTTTCATCCTAAAACATCACACACATGACATCAATACTCTTTAATCCAAACTGCTCACAAAGCACACTGTTTATATTATTCATTCTTACAACTACTTCGTGTTTCGACATTAACTCAAAAGTAAAAGAAAATGAAAGCGGTTTTACGTCTGAAAAAAATGCAAAAAAAGCGATAAGAGAAGTTATTTTAGTTGATAATGGCGCAGTTGTGCCTGTTCCAACGATTCGACGACTTATTATGTCAATGAAAAATTCAGACAATTTCCTCTTTTCATATAGTGAAAATACAGGAACGTATATAATTGAAAATCAAAGCAATATGGCGATTGGCGACGATAATCGAGAAGCGGTGCGCGATGAAATCGAAAAAATTGCTGAAATGGCAGAAGATGGATTAGATATTAATGCTGGAAAACTGCCTTGTGTCGGCATGAATAGTATGAACGTTGAGGTGGTTTATAATACGGGCGATACATCGCGTTTTGAGGTTTCAGGTGCGGCACGTTGTGACCCGTCTCTGTACCCCTCAGTATGGGCATTGGATTCGATAGCCATGGTCGTTTTTAAGACGTATAAAAGCAGACTTTAGGTTGATTTACAAATAATTAAGCATGAATAAAATAGAACATATTGGCATTGCAGTCAAAAGCATAGAAACGAGTAACGCATTATTCAAAAGGCTGTTGGACGTTGAACATTACAAGATGGAAGAGGTCGCTACTGAGGGGGTGATGACTTCGTTTTTCAAGACAGGTGAATCTAAAATTGAGTTGTTGGAAGCAACACGAGCCGATAGTCCAATTGCGAAATTCATTGAAAAAAAAGGTGAAGGCATACATCATATTGCCTTTGATGTCACCGATATTCGGGCTGAAATGGCGCGACTACAGGCAGAAGGCTTTGTTTTATTGAACGCTGAACCCAACCGCGGTGCGGATAATAAACTCGTCTGTTTTTTGCATCCGAAGGGGACGAATGGGGTTTTGGTGGAGTTGTGTCAAGAGATATAGCTCTTTTTTTTGTTTGAATGGGTCAAAATACTGAGGGGGTATCCAACGGCTTT
>JAYTUR010000556.1:0-5928 GCA_043744475.1 Saprospiraceae bacterium
ATTTTTTGTGTGGGGTGCATGGTACGTCACGATGGGGACTTACCTCACCGAAACATTGAAAGCCACAGGGGTTCAAACAGGTGCGGCATACAGTGCCAACGCCATTGCGACCATCATTTCGCCTTTCATCGTCGGCTTGATAGCCGATAGATACTTTGCGGCGCAAAAATTTATGGGTGTTTTGCACCTCGTTGGGGCAGCATTGCTCTATTATTCGACAACTATTACCGACCCGAACCTATTTTTCTGGATTATTTTGGTCTATTCAGCGGCATATATGCCGACCTTGGCTTTATCTAATGCCGTAGCTTTCAACCTAATGTCCGAACCTGACAAAGAGTTTCCTCGTATTCGCGTATTTGGAACATTGGGTTGGATTATCGTCGGTCTTATCATCGGTGCGCTGCATTTTGAAGGCATTGCCAACGTAGCAGCCACCGCTTTACCCTTTAAAATCGCAGCGGGCGCATCACTTTTGCTTGGGCTTTACTCATTTTCACTGCCCAATACACCGCCAAAAGCCGCCAATACTGAGGGATCCTCTATTGGACAAATATTGGGACTCGATGCGTTGGTTTTGTTCAAAGACCGTTCGTATTTGGTCTTTTTCATTGCTTCAATATTGGTCTGTATTCCTTTGAGTTTTTATTATAGTTTCACAAATACCTTCCTCACACAAGTCGGCATGGAGAACGCAACGGGTAAAATGACGATGGGACAAATGTCCGAAGTCTTGTTTATGTTGCTTTTACCTTTGTTTTATAAACGTTTGGGCATCAAAAACATCCTCATTGTGGCGATGTTGGCGTGGATGCTGCGCTTCTTGTGCTTCGGCTTTGGCAATGTAGATGGGTTAATTGGTTTGCTTTATCTCGGCATCATTTTACATGGCGTTTGCTACGATTTTTTCTTTGTTTCAGGCATGATTTACACCGAAAAGAAGGCGGGATCCACCATCAAAAGTGCCGCACAAGGCTTGATTACCTTTGCCACTTATGGCGTGGGCATGTTTATTGGCACGTACTTGTCAGGTTTGGTCAAAGACGCTTATAGGCTGAACGAAGTGACCAATTGGCAATCATTTTGGCTCGTCCCTGCGGGGATAACGGTGGCTGTTTTGGCGTTTTTGTTCTTGTTTTTTAAAGAAAAAGAGACTGTTTTATAAGATAGTTTAAAACAAAGACCAACGAAGACGTTTTGAACGTCATCGTCGGTGACGAAACAATGAAAAATAAAATAACCAAACTATTAGTCTTAGGCATTGCACTTGAAACACTAGTCCTGCTGTTGTCTTTTGTCGAAAGCAAGGGCGATACGACTTTGTTTTTTCAAGCATCAGCCCGTTTGTCGGGTCGGGTTTCTCTATTGTTTTTCTTATTTTATGGCATTTATGCAACACGCCACCCCTCAGTAGAAACAGGTAGCGTTGCCTTGTCGGTCAAGACAATGATGGTTAGAGACTTTGCGGTGATTCACATCATTCATTGGGTATTTTTAGCGATAGCAGTCGTATTAAGCGGCTTTGAACTCGTGCCTTTTCGCGTTTTAGGCGGCGCATTGGCTTATTTGATGATTGTTTTGATGCCTTTTATTTATCAAAAAAAGCTGTTGGCAACAGTCTCTTTGACGATGATGCAGCACGTTTATATCTTTTACGTCTGGCTCATCTTTTTTATGACCTATCTCTCACGGGTACGTGGACAAACGCCAAGAGCGACGGGCGATATGTCTGCTTATTGGGTACTTATGGGTGTCACCGCAGCGTTCCTAATATGGCGCATAGTTAAGATGTTTCAAGAAAGACCCCTTCAAAGCACCCCCTCAGTATAAACAGCTAAAATTCTAACATTCATACATAAAAGTAAAGTAATTCGATATGGAAAGACGTAATTTCATTAAAAAACTAACAGGCACAACCGCTGCTATCACGCTCGGCACAAGTGCTTACAGCCGTGCAACACGCACCTTACAATCCACGGCAAAGACGACTGCCAACGATAAGATACGACTTGGGCTGATTGGTGCGGGTATCATCGGACATTACGATATGGACGCTGCCCTCAAAGTCGAAGGCACTGAATTGGTTGCCGTTTGTGACCTTTATAGCGGACGTTTAGACTTCGCCAAAGAGAAATGGGGCGATGCGATAATGACCACCCGCGACTATCGGGAAGTCATAAACCGCAAAGACATTGATGCCGTGCTGGTTTGTGTGCCTGATCATTGGCATGATGTCATAGGTATTGCCGCTATGAACGCCGGCAAGCATGTTTATTGCGAAAAACCGATGGTTCAGAAGATAGAATACGGTCATGCCATCATTGACGCGCAGAAAAAAAGCGGTAAAGTCTTTCAAGTCGGCAGTCAATGGGCAAGTAGTGTCGTCATGGTGGAAGCTAAAAAGCAATTAGCCTCTGGCATTATCGGCGAATTGACCCATGCCGAAGCCGTTACTGACCGTTCGGACGCGCGCGGTGCTTGGCAGTATGCAATTCCAACCGATGCCTCGCCTCAAACGGTGGATTTTGACCGTTTTTTAGGGCGCGCGCCCAAAGTGCCGTTTGACGCCACGCGTTTTTTCCGTTGGCGCAACTATACGGACTACGGTACAGGTGTGGCAGGCGACTTATTTGTGCATAGTTTGACGACTTTACACGCCATTACGGGCGCAATCGGACCCAACCGTATCTTCGCTTTGGGTGATTTGAACTATTGGAAAGACGGACGCAATGCCTTCGACCTCGTTTCGGGCATCATGGATTACCCGAAGACGACAATCCACCCTTCCTTTCAGTTTTATACCCGTGTCAACTTATCTGATGGCAATGGCGGCAAATCTTATACACGACTCGTCGGTACTGAGGGGGTCATTGAAATCGGTGGCAACGACTTGAAAGTCAAATCTTTCAAACGTCCTTTGACAACGGGTTACGGTGGTTACGATAGTTACACAAGTTTCTCGGCAAAGCAAAAAGAAGCCTACAAACAATGGCATTTTGCGAAGTTTGGCGATGCCACAACAAAGAACACTTGGGCAGAAGAAATCAATTTCAAAGCCCCTGCTGGTTATGATGCCCGTTTAGACCATTTTATCAACTTCTTTGAGTCCATTCGCGCGGGAAAACCATGTATTGAAGATGCGACATTTGGCTTGCGCGCGGCTGCACCGTCATTAGCGTGCAATATGAGTGCGCAACAGAAAAAGGTGATTAACTGGGATCCAGAGAAAATGCAAGTGCTGAAATAAGATTGAAGCGTTTGTTGACATTTTGTCATTGCGAGGAACGAAGCAATCTCCTGTAATTAAGCAGATTGCTTCGTTCCTCGCAATGACAAGGTGTCTGTATGTGTTAAAACCAATTTACCTAAATCAAAATTCAAAACAATATCTTATGGGAAAAAAAATTGCCATACTCGGCGGTGGCTTTATCGGTCGCTTTTATGCCGAAGCGTTGCATGGGCAACGGAATCGAGACCACGTATCGGTCGTGTATGCACGTCGCGAAGAGACTGCCACACGTTTTGCCAAGGATTACGGCGTGCCTGTTTGGACAACAAACATGGAAGAAGCGGTTAAACACCCCGAAACAGAGGTCGTTGTCATTGCATTACCCAATAACATTCATTTAGATGCCGTCTTGTTGTGTGCCAAATACAAAAAACCAGTCCTCTGCACAAAACCATTGGGGCGCAACGCTGCGGAAGCAAAGCAAATGCTCGAAGCAGTCGAAAAAGCAGGCATTTTTGCGGGTTATATGGAGGATTTATGCTATACGCCTAAGTTTATGAAGTCACTGACAAGCGTTAAAGCAGGTGCAATAGGCACTGTTTTGTGGGCAAAATCAAGGGAAACGCACCCAGGACCCCATTCTGATTGGTTTTGGAACATCGAAATGGCGGGTGGCGGTGCCATACTGGACTTAGGTTGCCATTGCATCGAAATTGCACGAAGTTTTATCGGTAAAGACATCAGACCCATTGAAGTTATGTGTTGGGCAGACACGCAAGTAAAGCCGATTGATGCTGAAGACCACGCCATCGGCTTGGTCAAATACGAAAACGGAGCAATAGGGCAGTTTGAAGTGTCTTGGACATTCAGAGGCGGTATGGATTTGCGCGATGAAGTCATGGGAAGCGAAGGTACGATTTGGACAAATAGCTTCTTACGCACTGGTTTTGAGATGTTTACGTCGGGTAAAAGCAGCGCATACATCGCTGAAAAAGCCGAATCAAGCAGCGGTTGGCTTTTCCCTGTTGGTGACGAAGTGCATGAATTGGGTTATACAAATATGTTTACTGATATGTTCAACAGCCTTGAAAAAGGTGGGCAACCCGCAGAGACTTTTTATGATGGTTATGTCGTCAATGCGATAATTGATGCCGCTTATAAATCTGCCAAAACGAAACTGTGGGAGCCCGTTGTGCTAGAACATTGGCGTGGCAAAACAGGTGTGCCTAAAATGTCGGGTTATGTTGATTTTGATGACGACCATTATCTTATCAAAGACGAACTGCTACCGAATGGCGATGTCAAAGTCATTATTAAGCATAAAACAACGGGTGTTATTACAGAAACGGTTAAAATATCGCCGATTCACATACCCCTCAGTCTACACTAAGAAAAATGAATGTTCAAAACGAAATGATTATCATTTAATAACTAAACAACTCATTAACGCTATGCAATCACGCAGACAATTTCTAAAAACTGCTGCTTTTGCAGCACCTGTTATGTCAGCAGCTATGACAGCATGCTCAACGACAGCTGCAGCGACTGGCTCTAAAAAACTCTTTTTTGACATCTCAATTGCCGAATGGTCGTTCCATAAAGCCTTTTTTGCTAAGAAAATGACCAATTTGGACTTTCCAGTGAAAGCCAAAAAGGACTACGACATCAGCATCGTTGAGTATGTCAACCAGTTTTTTAAAGACAAAGCTAAAGACGCGGCGTATCTTAAAGAATTGATGCTGCGTTGCAACGACAACGGGGTGAAAAATCACCTCATTATGATTGATGGTGAAGGTTTTATGGGCGATGCCGACACTGCCAAACGTAAACAAGCGGTCGAAAACCATTATAAATGGGTGGAATGCGCCAAAACGCTCGGCTGTAAAACCATACGCGTCAATGCACATGGCGAAGGTTCGGCAGAAGAAGTCGCTAAACGCTGTGTGGAGAGTTTGCGCACATTGAGCGAGTTCGGCAAGCAGCACAATATCAATGTCATTGTTGAAAACCACGGCGGTTATTCCTCAAATGGCGAGTGGTTAACAGGTGTTATGAAGGAGGTAGGCATGAAAAACTGCGGTACATTGCCCGACTTCGGCAATTTTTGTCTCAAACGAGACAGTGCAACCTTTGGTAAATGCCTTGAAGAATATGACCGTTACAAAGGCACATCTGAAATGCTACCCTTTGCCAAAGGTGTCAGCGCCAAAAGCCACGACTTCAATGAAGCGGGTGACGAAACGCATACCGATTATCTAAGAATGATGAAAATAGTCAAGGATTCTGGCTTTAAAGGCATTGTTGGTATCGAATATGAAGGCTCTATTTTAGAAGAAGAAGAAGGTGTACGCCGCACATTGGCGTTGTTGAAGAAAGTGGGGGCGATGGTTTGAAATTAAGATGTGTGGGATTTTAAGGATGCTAAGGATTTAGGTACTTGTTTGTCATACGTCTTAATCCTTAGCATTCTTAAAATCCCACACATCCTAATTTCAAACGACCCCCTCAGTACGTCTTGCTCTGATGTATTGAAACACAAGTACAACGACACATATCACCAAACCGCCAAATTCGCGCGTTAACTCTACATAAGGCTTTTCGGCTTTCATGGTCTCAATGATGGAAGGCTCACCCATTTTTATCCAATCTATAAAATCAGGGATATAAGCCAACATAAAAAGAGCTGTTGGTATTAAACC
>JAYTUR010000557.1:0-1549 GCA_043744475.1 Saprospiraceae bacterium
GCACAACCGTCATTGCAAGCGGAGCGAAGCAATGACGGTTGTGCACTCGTAGCATTTGTGGTGGATACAAGAGCGTATCCCGTTTAAAATTTAAGACAACAAAGCATCTTTTATCTGACTTAATTACGCTTATTTTGCGGCGATTTTTAAAAACATTCATCCAATCTTATCCACTTCACACGTGGGGGTCAGGTTCAATCATTCAATCAAACCTATTTACATGAAAAAATTACTTTTACTTTTTCTCTTTCCAGTCTTATTAAACGCTCAAACATTCACGTCAGCCGATATCAATCGCTATAAACAGCAAGCCAAAGACGTGACCATCATTCGCGACAATTGGGGCATCCCGCATATTTATGGTAAAACCGATGCGAATGCCGTTTTTGGTTTATTGTATGCCCAATGTGAAGACGATTTTAAGCGTGTGGAAATGAATTATATTGAGAAATTGGGACGCATGGCGGAAATCAAAGGCGAAGCAAGTCTTTACGACGACTTACAAATTCGTTTACTCATTGATTCGACCGAAGCCATTGCGGAATATAAAAACGCCGAACCGTGGCTCAAGAAATTATTGGAGGCGTACGCCGATGGCGTTAATTTTTATCTTCAAACACACCCCTCAGTAAAACCCGCCTTATTGCATCGTTTCCAGCCGTGGTATCCGTTGCTTTGGACAGACGGTAGCATTGGGGCGATTAGCACCGCTGATTTGTCGGTAGCAGAGTTAAAAAAGTTTTATACGGGCGATAACTCGACTTCGGTGGTCAAACCCAAAGACCACGATATGCAGACCGGCTCGAACGGCTTTGCGTTTGCACCTTCAAAGACGGCTTCGGGTCATGCGATACTTTATATCAATCCGCACACGACATTTTATTTTCGTCCAGAAGTCCATGTGCAAAGCGAAGAAGGTTTGAATGTTTACGGTGCAGTTACTTGGGGGCAATTCTTTGTTTATCAAGGCTTCAATGAGCATTGTGGTTGGATGCACACGTCTTCCAATGTGGACGTAGCAGATATGTACGCGGAAAAAATCGTCACCCGCAACAAAAAGCTGTTTTATCAATATGATTTAAAACTAAAACCCGTCCAGACAAAGAACGTGACTTTGCGCTATGTGGACAACGGCGTTGTGAAAACAAAAACCATTACGACTTATGCCACGCATCATGGACCCATTATGGCAAAAAGAGACGGCAAATGGGTGAGTTTAAAGTCTTATAATCGCGCTAAAAAAAGTTTGGTGGAAAGTTGGGAGCGCACCAAAGCCAAAGGGTTTGAAGATTACAAAAAAGCCATGGATTTGAAGGCAAACACTTCGAATAATACTGTTTTTGCCGACGATAAAGGCAATATTGCTTATTGGCACGGCAATTTTGTACCGATTCGGAATAAGAATTTGAATTGGTCAAAGGTTATGGATGGCTCTACTTCTACCACGGAATGGAAAGGACTGCATCCAGTTGCAGAAATTGTCCATTCTTACAATCCGCCCAATGGTTGGTTACAAAATTGCAATTCCACACCTTATACTTGTGCGGGT
>JAYTUR010000558.1:0-5906 GCA_043744475.1 Saprospiraceae bacterium
AATAAAAATCAAAGAATTTTATTCAAAAAATAGCTTCGCTATGATAGATTTTCTCTCTGCACGCTTTTTTTGCGAAGCAAAAAACAGTGAGTAATTGTATGTTTTTAGTTTTTAAATAGTTTCTTAAACGACCTTATATGGTTTAAAAAAAATATTTCTAATCGTATAAGGCATATAAGGTCATTTAAGGTGTACTTCAATTGGCTTTTTTAGAATGATTTCATAAGGCTGTCCAAACAATTAGAATCTAATAAACATGACATCAAAACATAAACTCAAACTTTTTTTAGTAGATGATGACGCCGTTTTCTTAAAACTGCTGGAGATTGAACTCCGTGAACACGCTGATTTTGAAATTGAAACCTACCCAACAGGTGAATTATGCATCGAGAACCTGTCGAACAACCCCGATATCATTATTTTAGATTATCATCTAAACGGAATCCATAAAGATATTATGAACGGCATAGAAACTCTGGATTACATCAAAACCATGAAGCCCCTTATTCCAGTCGTCATGTTGTCTGCCCAAAATGAAATAGACGTGGCGATAAACTGCATGAATCACAAAGCTTTCGATTATGTCATAAAAAGTGAAATGAGTCTTTTACGCCTCAAAAAAACAATTAGCCCTTTTTTAACTGCCAAAAAATAGGAAGAAATAACCTTTCTCTGCGCGATATCCTATCCTATTATCATTTCCGATTAAGTAAAGTTTTTTCATAACTATTTACCCCCCGCCCCAAGGAGGGGTAAATAGTCACAGTTTTTTCATTTAAAAACAAACAATTCATGCTCTTTGCAAAAAAAAGCACGTTTGTAACCGATTCTTTATAATTTCAAGCCTTCAATAATAAATCAACCACTTATGATGAAAAAACAATTACTCCTTATCGTTTTTTGCGCTATCTATTGCTCTCTTCACGCCCAACAAGGCAATTTGCTCCTCAAAGCCTTCAAAAAACAAGAAGCTTTGATGGCGCAATCACCTTACAAAAATATAAATTGGCGACTCACAGGACCCAACAACCGCAGTGGCAGATGCACAGATGTCGCAGGTATAAAAGGCAACCCCTCAGTATTTTATGCAGGTTTTGCCACTGGCGGCTTATGGAAAACAGAAAATGGCGGCGAAACATGGCAACCCCTTTTCGATAAACAAGCCACCCAAGCCATCGGCAGCATCGGCATTGCGCCATCTAACAGCAATATTGTATATGTCGGCACAGGTGAAGCGAATATTCTACGCGCCTCTTTGCCTGGAACGGGTATTTACAAAACAACCGATGGCGGTAAGACTTTTCAGCACATCGGCTTGAATAATACGGGTACAATTGCTCGTATCGTCGTCAATCCCACAAATCCAGATATTGTGTATGTCGCAGCGGGTGGCAATGAATGGACATACAATGCCGATAGAGGCGTGTATAAAACCACAAATGGCGGCAAATCATGGCAAAAAATCCTTTTTGTTGATGAAAAAACAGGCTGCGTTGACTTGGTTATGGACCCAACTGATGATAATATCGTTTATGCCTCGATGTGGAATCGAATCCGCAAACGGTGGAGCGACCCCGTTCCTGAAGACGGCGATTTTATTTATAAATCAACAGACGGCGGTAAAAATTGGAAAATCATCAATAAAGGTTTGCCCGATACGAAATTAACGGGCAGAATCGGTTTGGCGGTCAGTACGTCAAATCCGAATGTGTTGTATGCTTATGTGGACGACCACAACAAAAAACGCGACCCAAATCCTAACGAAACGGACAGTTATGAGCGTATTGTGCAAAAAGTCGTCATCGGTGCTGCCATTTATCGCAGCGACGATAAAGGTGAAAATTGGCAAAAAATGGGCGAAGTACACGACTTTGTTAAGCCTTTCAGCGGTACTTACGGTTGGGTATTTAGTCAAATAAGAGTGAATCCCAAAAATGAAAATTTAATCTATGCTCTCGGTGTAGAAAAAGTCGTGTCAGAAGATGCGGGTAAAACGTGGAAAAAATGGATGCCTTCTGATACCACAAGCGATTGGACGCATGGCGACAATCACGCTTTGTGGTTCGACCCTTCTAATCCTGATTTTATCATTCTGGGCAATGATGGCGGTGTTTGCCTTTCAAAAAATGGCGGAAAAAGGTGGCAAAACTTTTTTAGCAAAATACCAACGACGCAATTCTATACCGTCGCTTACGACATGAGCCAGCCGTTCAATATTTTCGGTTCGGTTCAAGATGAAGGCACAATGAGTGGCAACGAAGCAAACACCTTTTCGATGCCCGATAAAAAGACAAACCGCGAATGGCGTATGGCTCCGGGCGGCGAAGGCACGCAAATACAAATTGACCCCACAAATCCGAATATCGTCTATTCATCCAGTTTTTACGGGCGTTTGATGAAAACGGATATGTCTGTTAAACAAAATAAGCGGACAGACGGGCGCATCAACAATTTTTTAGTCGGTGCAGTTGACAGCTTGCGTGCAGAATGGTTGGCGGCGACAACCCTATCGAAATTTGACAGCAAAACCATTTATCACTGTTTGCAACACGTCTATAAATCAACCGATGCGGGGGCGAATTGGGAACGCATCAGTCCCGACCTAAGTTATAATCGTCCCGACAAAAAAGGCGTGTATCCTTATCTTATTTATCATCAAACAATTACCACAATTACTGAGGGGGGTACAAAACCCAACGTTTTATATGCTGGCACCGACGATGGCAGAGTTTGGTTGACCGAAAATGGCGGTACAAACTGGACAGAAATCACCAAAGGTTTGCCTGAAAATAAACACATTATCAAAATTACCACATCTGTTTTTAACGATAAGACAGTGTGGGTTGTCCTCAATGACCGTCGTGCGGACAATTCTACACCTTATATATATGAGTCCAAAGATATGGGCAAGACATGGCAGTCCATCAGCCGCAATTTGCCGCCCACACCCGCCAATGTGTTGATAGAAGATAACAAAACAAGTGCTTTGTTTTGTGGCACCGATATGGGCGTTTATATGCGTCCCAAAGGCAGCAAAAAATGGCTGGCGTTGTCAGGCAATTTACCCGCTTCGGTTTCCGTCAATGATTTATTTATTCATCCGCGTGATAGAAAATTGGTGATTGGCACTTATGGGCGTGGTGTTTATATTTTAGATGATATGACGGGGTTGAAATAAGAAGGGAAATGTATTGCCGAATAAAAAAAACGGCAGCTATACTGAGGGGGTATCTAACAAGTTGCTTCTGCAACAACAGCCGACGAATTTTAAAATTTCGTCGGCTGTTTTCGTTTCAAGCCATAAAAAAATGCTGTAGCGAAGAAAAATAAGACGACAACAAAGTGTTGTATAAGATTATTTTAGTTTTGTTGCATAAACAATAAAACGAAATAGTTTATCCCTTTCGCCCTTACTACATGGAAGTGTAGCGATATTATATAGCTCATTCCTTTGTTTTTTTTTAAATTTGTCCCAAACACGAATCTGTAAAATCTAATAATCTATCTCAATCAGTGATAAGTATCAATCCAAATCTCACATTTCAACGGCGACGTACCCCCTCAGTATCTGTGTACGTTGAAGGCATTTTGCAAGGCAATCGCGTTGTGTTGAGCCAAGCCATTACATTGATTGAAAGTACAAAGGTTGAACATCAAAATATCGCTCAACAAATCATTGAAGAATGTCTGCCTCATGCGGGTAAAAGCATACGCATCGGCATAACAGGCGCGCCCGGCGTAGGAAAAAGTACATTTATTGAAGCATTTGGGACGCAAATTACTGAAAATACTGAGAGGGAGCATCAAGTCGCTGTATTAGCAATTGACCCATCGAGTCATACATCGCACGGCTCTATTTTAGGTGATAAAACACGCATGTTTCATCTTTCGACCAACAAAAAGGCGTTTATTCGCCCGTCTCCCGCAGGGGATTCCTTAGGTGGCGTGGCTCGAAAAACAAGGGAAAGTATTGTGTTATGCGAAGCGGCAGGCTTTGATGTGATTATTGTTGAAACCGTTGGAGTCGGTCAATCTGAAACGGCTGTGCATTCTATGACCGATTTTTTTCTATTGCTTTTACTCCCAGGCGCAGGCGATGAATTGCAAGGCATCAAACGGGGCATCGTCGAAATGGCAGATTTGATTGCTGTCAACAAAGCCGATGACGACCATGCCCAAATGGCAAAACAAGCCCAAGCATTTTACAAAAATGCCCTTCATTTATTGCCTCAAAAAGAAAGCGGTTGGACACCGCAAGCCGTTACCTGTTCTGCTTTGAGCAAAAACGGCATCACTGACATTTGGCAATTAATCAATGATTATCAACATTTTACAAAAGATAATAACTTTTTTTATAGAAATAGAAAAGCCCAATCGCATTATTGGTTGACGGAAAGTATTGAGTCTGCGCTGCACAATTTGTTCTACAAAGACCCCTCAGTATCGGCGGCATTTTCGGACATCGAACAACAAGTTTTGGAAGGAAAAATTTCATCGTTTCGGGGTGCGGAGGAATTGATGCGGGTCTTTAAGGTAAAAAAATAAGAACCTTAAACATGCTTTCCGATATACTCAAACTCCTGTTCAATAGCCTTTTTAGACGTTTCGCCAATGAAACTTTCCAACATCTTACCGACAAAAGGAATCGTAGATTTAACTTCTGTTATTGACACCGCAGCCGTACCACCCTCATGCGCTGTGAGCTTCATTTGCCCTTGAATACTGAGGGGTGCACCATGTACTTTTATAGTTATATTGCAGTAATAAGGTCCGCCTTCTCCTCCTTTCCAAACCTCCGTTTGTGTCATTTTAGTCCAAGGTTTGACGATAGATTTTAGGGCAACTGGCACTTCAATAGGCATTTCGTGGATGACTTCGACGATTGTAATGTCTCCTTTTTTATGAATATTGATGTCAATGTGGCGCGCACCAAGGGCTTCCATCTTTGTTTTGACAAAATGTTCATTTATGCAACTTCCGTAGATTGCGTTAATGGGCTGTTTGTAGATGTGGGTATTTGTGAGTTTCATTTATCTATTTTTTTGATCAATAAACAGACTAATTCATAGGTACGTTCAAAAACAGTTTCTTAGTCATTGGGTCATTTCGAATTACCAAATGACTATTGACCAATGACTTTTTTTAATGCAAATCCAAAATATTACCCATCTCATAACAGGTGCGACAACGCGGCTCATAAGTATCTTTTTCACCAAGCATAACACGTTCATTATTACTGACTTTACGATAGGAGTGTGTCGCTAAATTGCCACAATGCAAACAAATAGCATGTACCTTCGTAATGTACTCCGCTACTGCCAAAAGGTTAGGCATCGGGCCAAACGGTACACCTCGATAGTCCATATCGAGACCCGCAACGATGACACGGATGCCCCGCAAAGCCAATTTTTCACACACCTCGGTCAAAGCCATATCAAAGAACTGCGCTTCGTCAATACCAATGACATTGATTTCGACCCCCTCAGTCAATTCCAATATTTTTGCAGAATTTTCGATAGGTCTTGCCAATATCTCTGTGGCATCGTGCGAAACGACTTTTGTTTCATCGTACCGTGTATCAATTGCGGGTTTAAAGACCTCAACACGTTGATTGGCAAATTTTGCACGCCGCAAACGCCGAATCAACTCTTCGGTTTTTCCTGAAAACATAGAACCGCAAACGACTTCAATCCAGCCATTGCGTTGCCCTTTAAAATGTGGTTCGAGAAACATAAAATAATGAAATTGAGATATTTTTTAAAAATTACCTTGCAAAAGTAAAGTAAAGATTAAATTTGAACGTTTTTTAACAAACAAGTATTTTATCAAAATTTTAAAGCCTAAAATGTCCAATATCAATAAAAAAACCATGTAAATAGCACTATGCTAAACATTTATAATTCATT
>JAYTUR010000559.1:0-1543 GCA_043744475.1 Saprospiraceae bacterium
CGTCTGCCCGATATGAAGCACAATAGAATTACAAAAAGCCGAAGATAACTTCCGTCTGCCCGTATTTTGGCAAACCCCCTGTTGTACGTTCGCCCTTTCCTCTGTCCGTTAGTAGAGACTTGCATTTTAACTCTGTCAACCTAAAGACTGTTACCCAAGCCGAGCAAGAAGGCAAGCTCTTTGGCAGGTTGGCTTTTGTGTGGTTGGTTTTGTGTGCCTGCCAATGTGCTTGCCTTGTGGCGTTGGCTATTGGAGACTTCGCCCATTGTTCGCTTGTCATGAAGTAATTGTCTCCATTATGTGTCTTGGCATTTTACAATGACCTAAATCTGCCAATGTCATTTATTAATAACTTAAACATCTGTCCTGCTAAAAATGTTTTGAACTCGGGATTGTCGTTGTATTCTTTAAACACTTCAAAGTTGCTGTCAATGTGGTTTATCATTTTCTCCTTCAAAATATCAGTGAAAGTGATTTGAGCATTTTGAATGTCGTTTTTGTTTAACGAAGCATTGATGTTGTCCATTGCTGCTTGGTCGCCTTTAACGTCCTGCATTAGCTCTGCAGTCATTTTACGAACCTTGTCTTCATTGGTAAATGTTGTCCCGAAACGGTCGTTGAATGCTTTTACAATGTTTGAAAGCAATTCCAATTCTGGCTCTGCAACTCCACTTCCCATTTCTGATGATGGCATCAACTCTTTGCCTTGTTCCAATGCAATATTAAAATCACCTTGTTTTTGTAAACGGTAGCTGTCTAAGTCAATGGTGTCCAAAACGCCTTGTGCAAGGTCTTCGCCTTGTTCACTTTGAATTTTGTTTTGTAAATGATTTAAGAAGATATAAAGTCGTTCTAAATATGGATTGGTAAAGGGAACGATTTGAGCTAAGAAAACATATAAACGAACATAGGATTTGCATTTCGTTCTGAAATCTTCCTGCGATTTTTCATCAAGCGTTGTTCTGAAAACATTTGCTGCTGCATCCAAAATGATATGCAATTGGTCAACAGGAACATTTTGAATGATTTTATCCGAAAACTCCTGAACCTGTGCATTGGTATAAACCTGATAATTGTCTAAAGCATTTTGCAGGTCAAACAATTTATTTGGGTCTGTTGCTTCTCCTAAAAGGGTTGTTTCGTAATATGGCTCAAAAGAGTTTTTAATTTCATCAGTTGAGTTTGCAAAGTCCATTACAAAAGTGTCTGTTTTGCCTGATGTGGTTCTGTTCAATCGTGAAAGCGTTTGCACCGCACTAACGCCACCCAATTTCTTGTCTACATACATCGTATGTAAAAGCGGTTGGTCAAAACCTGTTTGATATTTATTCGCTACAATTAAAAAACGGTTATTCGCTTTCTTAAATTCGTCAGGAATAGAAGCACTTGAAAAACCATTCAATGATGATTCCGTTTGCTTGTCTATATCCCCCGAAAAAGCAACAAGGGCTTTGTATGGAATACTGTTATCCTCTAAATATGTATCAAATGCTTTTTTGTATTTCATTGCATTCCTTCGGCTGCTGGTTACTATCATTGCTTT
>JAYTUR010000560.1:0-5884 GCA_043744475.1 Saprospiraceae bacterium
GCATAAAGTCTTTCTGAACATAAATTACTATTAAGCAATATGAATGTAATGGCAACTTTCGCCCCTGCAAAACCAAAGTATGATTTTGAAAGCGTTGTAGGCGACCCCATAGGTGTAAAAATGTACACCCTAAAAAATGGCATGAAGCTATTTATGTCTATCAACAAAAATGAACCTCGTATTTATACAAATATTCCCATTCGGGCAGGTTCAAAACAAGACCCTGCCGAAACGACGGGTTTGGCGCATTACTTAGAGCACATGATGTTCAAGGGGACGAACCAAATTGGCTCATTGGATTGGGAAAATGAGCGTCTTTTGCTGAAAAAAATTGCGGATTTATATGAGCAACATAAAATTGAAACTGACCCCTCAGTAAGAAAAGACCTTTACGCACAAATTGACTCAATTTCAAATTTGGCGGCAAAATTTGTGGCGGCAAACGAGTACGACAAGCTCGTCGCATCGCTCGGTGCGAAAGGCACGAACGCTAATACGTGGCACGAACACACCATTTACGTCAACGATATTCCTTCAAATGCCCTTGAAAAGTGGCTTGAATTGGAAGCAGAACGCTTCAAAATGGTCGCTTTGCGCTTGTTTCATACTGAATTAGAGACTGTTTATGAAGAATTTAACATCGGTCAAGACAATGACGGACGCAAAGTGCAACAAGCCCTTTTGGGCGCATTGTTTCCGACGCATCCTTACGGCACGCAAACGACGATTGGTAAAGGCGAGCATCTGAAAAGCCCATCGCACTACAATATTTTAAAATATTTTGAATCTTATTACGTGCCTAATAATATGGCACTCGTCCTTTCTGGCGACCTCGACCCCGACAAAACGGTTGAATTAGCCGAAAAAACATTTGGCACATATCAACAAAAGGAGGTGCCGCCTTTCACCTACGAAGAGCAGCCGATACTGAAGGGTGTCCAAAAATGCGAAGTTGTGGGTCATCAAGCCGCTTATGTGCAGTTGGGTTGGCGATTGAACGGCGCAAAATCAGCAGACGCAGACCTTGTGAATATGGTATCTTCGATGCTTTACAATCGGCAAGCGGGTTTTATTGACCTCGATTTGGTGCAAAAACAACAAGTTTTAGAAGCTTCGGCGGGTGTATTGAGTTTGACGGATTATTCGGGTTTTATGCTGTATGGTCGTCCACGCGTAGGGCAAACTTTAGAAGAAGTTGAAAAATTATTGATTGAACAAGTGAATCGCATTAAAAAAGGTGATTTTCCCGATTGGTTGATGGCGGCAGTTATCAAAGATTATAAATATTCGTTGACCAAAAATTTTGAAAATAATTCTGCAAGGGTCAGTGCGATGACAGATGCGTTTATTAAAGACATTGATTGGCAGGACTATATCGAACGGGTTGACCGAATGAAGGCATTGACAAAAGCCCAAATAGTTGATTTTGCTAATAGATATTTTGATGATAATTATGTTGTTGTCTATAAAAGGACAGGTACAGACCCCTCAGTATTGAAGGTCGAAAAACCCACTATTACGCCCGTTTCGCTCAATCGCAAGGACAAGTCGGCGTTTGCTACATCGTTTTTGAAACAAGAAAGTCCATCTCTTTCACCTGAATTTGTGGACTATAAAAAAGCCATTTCGACCATAAGTTTAAAAAACGGTTTACAACTCGATTATATCAAAAACGAGACAAATGATACTTTTTCCTTGTATTATATCCTTGAAATGGGTAAAAATGCAGATAAAACGTTGGCTCTTGCGGTCAATTATTTGCCTTTTTTGGGAACAGATAAATATTCGGCAGCGGAACTCCAACAAGAATTTTACAAATTAGGTTTGTCATTTGATGTATTTTCAAATGATGACCGCAGCTATGTGACTTTGAGTGGTTTGGAGGAGTCGTTTACTGAGGGGGTCAAATTATTTGAACATATTTTGAAAAATGTTGAAGGTGATGACAAAGCATTAAAAAACATGGTCACCGATATTTTAGCAAAACGTGAAAATGATAAAAAAGACAAACGCATCATTCTCCGCAACGCTATGTTGAGCTATGCCAAATACGGCAAAGTGTCGCCTTTTACGGATGCTTTGACAACAGAAGATTTGAATGCCTTGACAAGCAACGAGTTAGTTGAGAAAATTAAAGGTTTGTCGCGTTTTGAGCATCGTATTTTTTATTACGGCTTAAAAGAACAAGAAGAAGTCGCTCAAATAATGAATGATGAACACGCCGTTTACAACAAATTAGAGCCGATTTATGCCTCAAAAGAATATTCTGAATTATCTACGGTTGAAAACAAAGTGTTATTTGTGCATTTCCCGATGGTGCAAACAGAGATTTTAATGGTCTCAAAAGGCACCCCTCAGTATGCTATTGAGGAACACATTATGTCAACGTTGTATAATAATTACTTCGGTTCAGGCTTATCGAGCATCGTTTTTCAAGAAATCCGTGAAGCACGTGCTATGGCTTATTCTGCCAATGCTTTTTATGCAACGCCTACAAAACAGTATAGAGGGCACTTTTTCAATGCTTATGTCGGCACACAACCCGACAAAATGCAAGATGCGATTACGGCGATGCAAGACATCATCGAAAATATGCCAATAAGCGAAACACAAATCGTTCAAGCCCGCCAATCTGTTTTAAAAACTATTGAAAGTGAACGGATTACGCGTGCCAATGTTTATTGGACATATCGCAACAACAAAGACAGAGGCATAGAAAACGACGTGCGCCAAACGATTTATGAAACAATTCAAACGACAACTGTTGAAGATTTAGTTGCTTTTCAACAAAAATACGTTAAAGGTCGTCATTATACGATTTTGGTTTTGGGTGACCGTTCAAAGCTGGATTTTGATTATTTGAAATCCATTGGAGAAGTTGAAGAGTTGAGTTTGGAGGAGGTTTTTGGGTATTGATATTTTTTGACCACAGATTTGACTGATACGACAGATTTACACTGATTTTTTGATATTCATAATAAATGAAATCAGTGTAAATCTGTCGTACCAGTCAAATCTGTGGTCAATTTCATCCTCTCAATGTCTCTAAAAATGTCCGAACAGCCGTAAAAGACACTGTTTTTTGGACAAAAAACGTTTGCGCAGCCGTCATTTCAGCTTCTGTTGCAGACAAATGATTGAGAATATTAGTCATGTGCATCTTCATGTGTCCGCGTTGAATACCCGTCGTGACGAGCGAACGCACCGCCCCAAAATTTTGAGCCAAACCCACCACTGCTATGACTTGCATCAATTCCGCAGCCGAAGGTTGTCCCAAAATATCGAGACTTAAACGGGCTAACGGATGCAGCGAAGTCAAACCGCCCACCGTACCTAAAGCCAAAGGCATATCAATCCAAAAACGAAATCGCCCATTTTCAATCGTACAATCCGAAAGACTTCGATATTGCCCATCACGTGCCGCAAAAGCATGAGCACAGGCTTCGATGGCGCGGAAATCATTGGCAGTCGCTAACACAACGGAATCAATACCGTTCATAATGCCTTTATTATGTGTTACCGCTCGATAAGGGTCAATGCGCGCGATGCGGACAGCTCGGCGGAATTTTTCAGCATAAAAAGCCGCTTCTTCGTGGTGAAAATCCTTGATATCGCACTCAACCCATGCTCGAACAAGGCAATTTGGCGTAAAATTGGACAAAATACACATGACAATAACGGGTTCGATGCCTGTCTTTTCTGCTAAAAACCATTCGAGCGTTTGCCCAAATTGCTCCAAAACCGAGTTGATGAAATTCGCACCCATAGAATTGCAAGTCTCAAAAGTGCAACGGAGTTGATAATAATCGGCTTCCTCTGCGGTAAAATCAATCAGTTCGATACCTAGAATGCCGCCACCACGCTGCACCATGTTGGCAGTAATGGGTTCAGATTCCGTCATCAAAGTCGTTTTTAGGTCTTCGAAGCACCCCCTCAGTGCATCGCCATCGCCTGACCAGGTGAAATGCACTTGACCGACTTTGACCGTTCCTAAAACTTCCGTATGAAAGCCACCCCGTTGCGACCAATACTTTGCCGCACTTGCCGCCGCCGCGACGACCGAACTTTCTTCAATGACCATCGGCACAGCATACACCTTATTATTAATGATAAAATTGGGTGCAATCCCATAAGGCATCGGAAAATTGGCAATGGTATTTTCAGAAAATCCGTCAAAAATGCGTTGAATATCCGCATCGGGCAGTTGAAAAGTTTTTAAAAAACTCAAATCACTCCCCTCAGTATTTTGGATAAAATTTTGAGCCAACCAGTCAATTTTTTGCTGTTTTGTCAGTTTTGAGAAGCTGTTTATCGTTTTGTTCATTAAAAATCGCTGATTTAAACAGAATATTTAGATTTTAAGTAGCTTATTTTTCTAACACGAATTTCACAAATTACACGAATTGAACAAAAGTTCGTAAAATAATTCGCGTAATTCGTGTTAGAAAAATAATTTTAATTTTAGTCTTTAAATGTCAACTTATTTCAAAATCACTTTTTTTGCCTTCGGATAAATGACTTTATAATCAAACTTTACTTTTTTCTCTTTACCTGCCGGCACATCGAGTTTCCACGTCAATTTACCTGTGGTGGCATCTACAACAGCATCGCCCGTCTGTGGTTCAATTTTAATCTCTTTTGTTGTTGAAATCGGTATTTGGTCTTCGACGGTGATACTGAGGGGGGTAGTCGTGACACGTGTCACTTGTGCGCCTGTGAAAAAAACGGTGACGCATTCAATATGGGCGTTCAAGTTTTTAGGTTGTGCCGATAGAAAGTGACCTAAAAAAGTCAGTGTGATGAGGAAAAGGAGCCGCTTCATTGTGCTTTGATATTTAATTTTTTACAAAATTAAAAAATACTTTCAATAGTCTGAATGTTAAATGATGAGAGGGGTATTTTTAAAGCATTGGTTGACAATGACTTATACTTTATGTGTTTATTTTTGTTTTAAAAGTAAGAATATTTTAAAAAAATGTTTTAAAATATTTGACAATTAGAATCAAATTGTTTTATCTTTGTCTCAACATCAGAGAGCAAGCAGATGCTTTTTTTTTGAATTATTAACACAATAAGGAGCGTCATGAATTACATAACACACACATTCAGTTGGCTGACGGGTTATTGCCGTGAGCATTGGTTCAAGCTCAGTTTGCTGACGTTAATACTCGTTTTTTTATATAAAAAGGAATTAAGCGTCAACTTTAAAATTGGCTCAAAAGAACCTAAAAAAGAAATTAAGGACAATAAAATTACAAGCACTAAGAACAACTTGACCGATGAGATACCCCTCAGTATTTTCGGTTCAAGTGGCACTTTTAGGCGAAAAACGGAAGAAATGCCTACGATTGATGAAGCGACTAAGATTGCTTACATGAAAAGGTTTGCTCAAGTGGCTGTTGCGGAGCGTCGGAAATTTGGTATTCCTGCAAGCATTATTTTAGCCAATGCTTTGCGACAAAGTTATGCGGGTCAACGTGATTTCGCAACACGTTCTAACAACCAATTTGGTATGCGGTGTACGGACGATTGGACGGGTGCAAGTGATCAATATGATGACAATTGTCTGCGTCATTATGAGAGTGCCTGGTCAAGTTTTAGAGACCACAGCACTGTTTTAAGTTCTGGAAAATTCGCCAATTTGAAACAATTTGGTGACAAGGATTATAAGGCGTGGGCAAAAGGATTGCAAGACAATGGTTATCCATCAAATAGCGCACATTTAGCGGATGATTTGATACAAATTATTGAACACTATAAGCTCTATCAATTGGATAAAATGTAAATAACGTGAGTTCGGAGATATTACTGGCTCTTTTTCGCTGCGCTCAAAAATCGCCTTTTGAATCGTTTTTTAAGGGTTGAGCTTATTTTTGATAGAAAA
>JAYTUR010000561.1:0-5881 GCA_043744475.1 Saprospiraceae bacterium
TCGTCCATCAAGGCATAATGACCGTAATCGTAAGGGAAATGGAAGTCTGTTTTTGTGTTTAAAATGCCTCTTGTTATGTCATCTAAAATAAAAAAAGTCGCTACGCACGTGCCGCCTTTTACCATAACTCGTTGAATTTCAAACAAATACCGTTCTACTTCGTCAGGCAACATGTGGGTAAAAACAGAGGTTAAAATAACAAAATCAAAAGAAGCATCTGGATAAGGGAAGGTAAATTGTACTGCCTTTTGACCATCGTTTCTGTACAAATCATTTTCTAAAGGGACGTATTGAAATTGGAAATGCGGATGCTGCGCAGTGATGTTTTTAGTACACCAATCCACACCTAATTTTATCGCATCGAAACCATCGTAAGTGCCTGAGTATGTATGGGTTACTTCTGTTCCTTCCTCATTCAGTTCATTTTCAAAATTCAAAAAGTTTGTTAAACCTCTTGCAATGCGCCCAATGCCGCTGCCGACATCTAAAACTTTATCAGAAGGTTTCAAACCTGCTTGATGTATAAAAAAATGTCGCCACCAGTCCCCGGCTTTTACAAAATCGCCTGAACCTGTATAAATGAGACCACGCGGCGGTGTCATCGGTAAACGTTTGCCCGTGATGGACTCCCAAAAGTCAATGGGCAGATAAGCCAATCGCCTGGCGAGGAAGCGATACTGAGGGGGTAGGGCGTAATAGGTTTTTCTCAAAAAGGAAAGCATCTGTCGTTTTTTTGCGGTGAAGGTCTATGTTTTCATTTTGAAATTCACAAAAAACACTGACCAATACTGAGGGGTCTATTTTTTTTGTTTTACATTTGTCAAAAATTGTTTTAAAAAATGAAAAAATTGTTTCTTCTCGATGGTCATGCCCTAGTGTATCGGGCGCATTATGCTTTTATCACACGCCCTTTGATGAACTCAAAAGGGTGGAATGTGTCTTGTATTTCAGGTTTTACGCGCGTTTTGTTGGACGTAATGAAAAGGGAACAGCCGACGCACCTCGCTGTTGCCTTCGATTTATCTGGCCCGACTTTTCGGCACGAAATGTTTGAAAATTATAAAGCGAATCGAGATAAACAACCCGAAGACATTTCCTTTGGCTTGCCGTGGATTATGAAAATACTGAGGGGTATGAATATTCCGATTGTCACGTCCGAAGGTTTTGAAGCGGACGATGTGATTGGTACGTTGTCGAAACAAGCGGAGCGCGAGGGTTACAAAGTGTATATGATGACACCCGACAAAGACTATGGACAGTTAGTATCTGAAAATATATTTATGTATAAACCTGCCAAAAACGGCAATGAAGCCGAAGTTTGGGGTGTCAAAGAGGTTTGTGAAAATTGGGGCATCGAGCGGGTTGAGCAAGTGATTGATATATTGGGTATGCAAGGCGATGCGGTGGATAATATCCCTGGTTTGCCGGGTATTGGACCTAAAACAGCGGCGACTTTATTGGCGAAATACGGTACGTTAGAAGAAGTTATTGCTCATGCCGACGAGTTGAAAGGTAAGCAACAAGACATTTTAAAAAACTTTGCAGAACAAGGACTTTTGTCTAAAAAATTGGCTGCTATTGATTTAAATGTGCCGATTACTTTTCATGCGGGTGATTATAAATTAACGGATTACAACAAAGATGAATTGGGCGAGGTGTTTAAAGAGTTGGAATTTAAGACAATTGCTCGTGAAATTTTAGGCGCAGAAGACCATTCTATTGTGGAAGAAAAAAAGATAATTACATCGGCGGCTTCTAAAATTGGCGTTCAAGCCGATTTGTTCGGAGCGATTACGGGTGGCGATAAACCTGCTGAAAACACCTTGACATTGCAAGATGTCAGTTTCGCTGAAAAACATATTGGCAATACCGAACACACTTATTATTTGATAGATACGAAGGAAAAACGGGCAGAATTGCTTGGAAAATTGATGAATTCGGGCGTTGTGGCTTATGATTCTGAAACGACAAGCATAGATGCGAATGAAGCGCAATTGGTCGGTATGTCGTTTGCGGTCAAGGCATTTGAGGCGTATTATGTACCTTTTCCTGCCGACCAAAAGGCGGCACAAGCGATGGTTGAAGAGTTCAGACCGTTTTTTGAAAGTCCAAATGTGAAAAAAGTTGGACAGAATTTGAAGTACGATTTGATTGTTTTGAAATGGTACAATGTAGAGGTAGAAGGCGTGTATTTTGATACAATGATTGCCCATTATCTCATCGAACCCGATTTGCGGCACAATATGAATTATATGTCCGCAACGCTGTTGAAATACGAACCTGTTTCGATTGAGACGTTGATTGGCAAGGGTAAAAATCAGTTGTCCATGCGTGACATTAATGTTGAAAAGGTGAAAGAATATGCTTCGGAAGATGCCGATATTACGTTTCAACTCTATGAAGTCCTTAAAAAAGGCGTAGATACTGAGGGGGTAAGGGGGTTGTTTGAAACCATCGAAATGCCGCTTGTTGCCGTTTTGACGGAACTGGAATACAATGGTGTTAATGTGAATGGTGAATATTTGAACAAATTTTCAGTTGAATTAGAATTGAAAATCAATGACTTAGAAAATAAAGTCTATGAATTAGCGGGTGCGCGTTTCAATATTGGCTCACCTAAACAGGTCGGTGAAATTCTTTTTGATGTGCTTAAAATTCCTTATCGTTGGAAAAAATCAAGCAAGTCAGGGCAGTATGTGACCGACGAAGACACACTGGCTGAACTCGCGTTCAACTACCCCATTTGTCGAACGATTTTAGATTATCGCGGTTTGGCAAAACTGAAATCCACTTATGTAGATGCTTTGCCGAAAATGATAAATCCAAAAACGGGGCGGATTCATTCATCCTTCAATCAAGCATTGGCAGCAACGGGGCGTTTGGCTTCTAACAATCCAAATTTACAAAATATTCCGATAAAAACGGAAGATGGGCGACGTGTCCGCATGGCTTTTATCCCACGAGACAGTGAACACGTCTTGTTAAGTGCCGATTATAGCCAAATCGAACTGCGTTTGATAGCTGAAATTGCCAACGAAACGGCAATGCTCGAAGCCTTCCAACAGGGTTTGGATATTCACACTGCGACGGCTGCAAAAGTGTATGGCGTGCCGATTGATGAAGTGACGGGTGAACAAAGACGGGCGGCAAAAACGGTCAATTTCTCCATTTTATACGGTGCCGGTGCGACGAATTTGTCAAATCAATTGGGCATTCCGCGTTCCGAAGCGAAGACGATTATTGAGTCGTACTTTACACAATACCACGGTCTGAAAAAGTATATGGAAACGGTTGTTGAAGACGCTAAAAAAAACGGATACGTCACAACATTGATGGGTCGCAAACGCTATTTGCGCGATATCAACAGCCGTAATTCATTGGCAAGTTCCAATGCGGAACGGGTGGCGGTGAATACGCCGATACAAGGTTCAGCTGCGGATTTGATAAAAATTGCAATGGTTAATATTCATAATGAGTTGAAAAAGAATAAATTAGAAACCAAAATGATTTTGCAAGTGCATGACGAATTGGTTTTTGACGTGCCTAAAAAAGAGCTTGAGATTGTAAAACCCATTATTGAACGCTGTATGAAAACAGCGATGCCCAATTTGTCTGTGCCGATTGAAGTGGGCATGGGTGTTGGGGATAATTGGTTGGAAGCGCATTAAATTTGAGGCTGATTTGTAGATTCTTGGTTTAAGATAAATTGTAGGACGATTTTTCGACGATTCTTCTTGTTATTTTAAATCCAGAATACCAAATGTCTCGTTATAAGGATTTCTTATGTTTATAATATCAAATTTAAGTTTACTGTGTTGATTAAGTAGATTAAAAACTTTTATACATTCAACATCTGAAGTAGCAAATTTTTGTATTTGTTCTTCTGTATCAGCCTGAGCAAATAGTTTAGTATCGTTTGGTATGATTCTTCTATCTGCTAAGTCCAACATATTTTTATTCTGAAATACAAAAGCCGCTAAATCTCCTGCGCGTACTGCATGATTAATGTTAAAAGGGATAATCTGAACATCTTTTAAAGGCAATTCATCTATATCTCCTTTGACGCAATATTCTGCAATGGAAATGGTGGATGCTTTCAAAATGAAATCATTCTCAAGAAAATATTTATAATATTCTAACGTGTTTCCATGTAATGGGTCTTGCTCATTGAGCAATCGAATGAAAAAACTTGTATCCAACATTACATAACTATGCTCCATAACCTCTTATATTTTCAAGCCATTCGTCAGCATCATTTACATCAGTCCAACTTTTTTTAGCTTTTTTTATTAATGATTTGATATAATCTTCTTTGTATGAAGGATTGTAATTTACTATGTCTATCAACCGAAGAGAGTTTTTTTCTATCTCACCTGTTTTTACATTTTGTTTGCCAACGGCTCGAACGCCATATGGTTTGTACAATGGATTATTTTCATAGTTTGTCAAAAGTTCTTTCGAAGCATCAATTTTCAATAAACCATGTTCTTTAGTATCTAAATGCACGTTTGCTTTACTTTTTCCACCCGCGTCAACTATAACGCCATAGAAATATAACTCAGCTTCGACCCATATTTCTTCCGACCTAATAAATTTGGTATTTTTATTAATAATAATTTTAGTGTCATCAGAGATTGATGTTGTAATTTCATATTCATAGTTGTTTTTTTGAGATTGTTGTTGAAAAAACTCAAATGCTCTGGCTGTTGTTGATTCCAAAAAGTCGATTGAATAATTATCTGTCTTAATTTGAGCAAGTATTGCATTGAAACCAATTATTGCTTGCAACGTTGTCTTAATGATGTGTTTTACAGACCCTTCAGCTATTTCGTAAGTTATTGTTGGGCGTGCATTTTTGGAATTAGGAAATAGAAGATTCTCCGCATTTTGCAGTATCTCAATAATTTCCCTAACATCGTAATTATCAGGTTTCAGCTCAAGGTTTCCTTTTTTACCTTTTACTTTAATTTCTATTTTTCCAATTTTTTCCACCTACGTACTATATTTTGTGATTACAAAGGTACTGAAATAATTAAAAAATGATAAAACTATTTGTTTTTTTGTTTATCACTAATAAGTTTTGAATTTTTAGGGCGCAAGCCGTTCAATTTTCCAAGCACCATTCTCAAAAACATAACAAATACGATCGTGCAAACGGCTCGAACGCCCTTGCCAAAATTCAATCATTGTTGGCTTTAAAACATAGCCGCCCCAATGTGCAGGACGTGGAATCTCAATATCGCTACCCCCCTCAGTTGCTTCGTCCCTCGCAATGACATGAAACTGTTTTTTATATACATTTTCATTCTCTTCTATAACCGCGCGACTGTCAATGACTTGACTTTGTGGTGAAGCCCATGCCCCGATGCGACTGCCAACAGGACGGCTTTGGAAATAGGCATCAGAATCGGCTTCCGCTATTTTTTCAATCGTTCCTTCGATGCGAATTTGACGTTGTAACTCCAACCAACAGAAACACAAAGCGGCGTTAGGATTAGCAGCCATTTCCTTTCCTTTCTTGGATTCGTAATTTGTAAAAAACACAAACCCTTGATTGTCAATACCTTTTAAAAGGACAATGCGCGCCGAAGGTTTGCCATCAGTGGTTGCCGTTGCTAAAGTCATGGCGTTGGGTTCAAGGATTTCAGATTTTATGGCTTCTTCAAACCATTTTTTGAATTGGTCAAAAGGGTCATTCGCCACATCTGTGATGTCGAGCGATTGAAGGCTATAGTCTTGGCGAAGGTCTGATAATTTCATTTTTTGATAGATTTAATGTTAAAAACGATGCAAAACTAAAACAAACCACACAGGCAATTAGATGATTTTACGCATTGTTTTTGAAAAAAACCTATTTTTTCGATGACGAAACCCTAATTTT
>JAYTUR010000562.1:0-1534 GCA_043744475.1 Saprospiraceae bacterium
GTTTATGATCACAAACATGGCGAGACGGTGATGCCCAAAAATCGCTATGCCGTTACGCCGTGGGTCATGTTTATCATTTTCGTTTTAGGTCCTTGCGAGCCGATGATACCTTTGTTATATATCCCTGCGGCAAATCATTCAGTGACCAATATGCTTTTATTGATAACGGTTTATACGGTTATCACTTTATTGACGATGGTTTGTATGGTTTTATTGGGCTATTTTGGTATTGGTTTTTTGAAAACGGAAACATTGGAACGGTATGTCCACGTTTTAGCGGGTTTGACAATTTTTATATGTGGTGCGGGCATGTTGTTTTTAGATTGGTAAATTTTTGTTTTAATATGTTCAATAATTTGTTCCGCATGAATCCTTGAGTTTTCAATAAACCACACATGCGTATCCATGCCACCACAAACCACACCTGCGAGATAGATATTCGGCATATTTGATAATTGCGTCGCTTTGTCATAATCAGGATACAATTTTTCGTCATCAGACAAATGAATACCTATTTTTTTCAAAAAAGCAAAATTTGGTTGGTAGCCCGTTGCGGCAATCACATAGTCGTTGGGTATCGTTATCAAGCCTTCGGGCGTTTGAATATCCACTTCATGGGGGCGAATAGCTGTCAAATGCGATTGAAAATAGGCTTTTATAGACCCCTCAGTAATGCGATTGACAATATCGGGTCTTGCCCAATATTTGACGCGATGCCCAATTTCAGTACCCCGAATGACCATTGTTACTTCCGACCCTTTGCGAAATGTTTCCAAAGCCGCATCTGACGATGAATTATTCGCACCAATAACAACGACTTTTTGCTTGTAATAAAAATGTGGCTCCTTATAATAATGTGTCACTTTCGGCAAGTCTTCGCCCTCAATATTGAGTTTATTGGGAATGTCATAAAATCCAGTAGCCAGAATGATGTTGTCGGCTTGGTAAGTTGCCTTTGATGTTTTGACAAAATACCCCCCCTCAGTAAAAGTGCCTTCGACAACAGCATTTTCGCTCTTTCCCATAACCAAATCATTCTTTTTGACAGCCGTATGGTCTCTTTCCATCATAGGAATGTCATTAGTAATCTTATCGTCAACTTGTTGCACATCAAGAACCTCTTCAAAGAGATGAATGTTTAACTGGTTGGATTCAGCGACACGCCGATAATATTCAAGTGCTTCGCTACGGGTTGGCTTCACATTATTAGAAACAAACGGCACGCCGCCAATTTCGAGACGGTCGGAGGTCGAAAAAAATGTCATATTGGCGGGATAATTGTAGAGAGAATGGGTAAGCGTCCCTTTTTCGACAATAATATAGCTCAAATTTGCTTTTTTAGCGGCTAAACCACAGGCTAAACCAATTGGACCGCCGCCAATAACTAAAATATCGTATCTTTGCATCGTTAACTCGTTTTTTGGTCGCAAAGATAAAACTTTGTAAGGCGTATGAACCCAAAATATTGTCAAAAGAGACACTTTGTAACTACCCGAAAAATTGTGAGTATAATATATGTGTGATTGATTGTTTT
>JAYTUR010000563.1:0-1533 GCA_043744475.1 Saprospiraceae bacterium
GCTCTAGAATAGGCAAGGGCATTATACTTTTGGTCGGGTGGCCAAGGCGGCATGTGACCCGTTGTAACGGAGTTGCGGATAGAGGATTTGACATTGCTCACTTGATTGTAGGTCATCAGCGAAAAGGGTGCGACACCGCCTGTGTGGTGGCAACTTGTGCAATTTTTATAGATAATGGGGGCAATTTTATCCGCCCATGTGGGTGTTTGACCCAAACAGGCTGTATTTGACCAAAATATACTGAGGGGTATCAAAAAAGCGGCAAATGCCCATTTCTTATTCATTTTTTTATTTTTATGATGTAAAAAAACGGTCAGTGTTTGCACTGACCGAAAAGCATCGTAAATATAAACTACGATGACTACAAACGTGAAGATTTTTCAAGCAATTGGCTTATATTTTCAATAAATTGAGTTAGGTATTCCAAAACCAACAGTACGATTATAAGTTTGTCGTTTGATTTGACTTTTGGGGTTTGTTTAAGTTTAAATTAAAACAAAAAAAAAGCTGTCCGTCTCCTTCAAAAGAGACAAGACAGCTTATGCCAAACTATTTCACTAAATCATTTTTCACTTTGTTTTATGCGTGTCGGGTCATGAGTTTTCGTTTTTAGGTCAACCCATGACCCTCACACATAAATACGTTACCTCATTATCTGAACGTAACCCACCGTTTTGTTGCCTTCACCATCTTCAAAGATGTAGAAGTAAGTACCGTCTGGTAAGATTTCGTTATTCCATCTACCGTTCCAATCGTTTTTATAGCCTTTGGTTTTCATCACTTCTGTACCCCAACGATTGTAAACACTGACTGTATTGTTCTTGAATTTTTCGATGCCTTCGATGACAAAAACATCGTTGATGCCGTCGTTATTCGGAGAAAAAGCGTTGTAAATCTTAACCTTGTCGCAACTCACTGTTACTTCAACTTTTGCTGTATCGCAACCGCCGATATTGCAGAGTGAATAAGAAAAGACATCTGCTACCCTACTGTTGCAGTACTCAATGTCAGGTGTGTATATGATACGGAAATCGGAAGTAATAACTGCCTCTCCATGTTTCGGTTTAGCTGCAATTGTCAGTTTCCAAATATTCGTATTTAAACTATCATTTGACAATACATCAATCAAAACAGGTTGTGCCTTTATCGTTGATGCTGTATCAGTGAAGGCGCGTGGGCGTTTGACGGCTCTTGCAAGGACATTTGTGGTCACATAAGTCGTATCATTCAAGCCAAATTCATCGGAAATGACATAAGTGGCTTTTTCAACGCCTTGAACAAGACCTATACGTGAAATACAAGTTGTACCCGCTACATCCGTGAAAAGCGCGTAGTTATTTGTACCTGGAACCAATTTCGTTACGCGGTAACGTGTACCTAACAATTCGTTGGTCGCTATGCACATCGTGTCTTTGTCACCGACATAGATTGCAGACTCAATATACTGAGGGGTCAAACTAGCGGCATTGACGGTCAATGTGTCAGCGCAACCTGTGTTGCGGTTGATAAACACAAGCGTCGAATGTCCACGTT
>JAYTUR010000564.1:0-5860 GCA_043744475.1 Saprospiraceae bacterium
TAGTAAACTTTTAAAGTTTACTAAACGTCATATCAATTTCTGTCTCTCCCGTCAGTCATAAACCAAGTAGGCGCTGTATCTCCCGGGTCGCCATTATAATTAATGGTAATTTCTTCTCCTGCATCAATGTTTCTAACGGCATAGATTTCGATAAACTGTTCTTCAAACTCCATAAAATAATCGGCATTTGAAGGCGCAAAATGATTGTAAAGCGAACCAAAACCAAGCGCAATGACGCATTGTTTTTGGTCGTCGCCCCAAAGAAAATAGTAGTCATAAAGCGTTGTTGTATCCAGTACTGCCATTTCGCCCTCTTTCATAACAATGACCGGGCAAACTTCAATCATATCGCCTTTTTTGATGGGCGCACCCGTGAAAACACCGCGCCCACCCAGCGCACTTTGTGCGATATAAAGCGTTGGATTCCTCATTTATTTATCCTTTTGTTCAACACCTTCCTCCTCTTGACGCTGAATCTCTTCATTACTGAGGGGGGCTTTTTGTTCTTTCAAAAGTTTACCCAATTCGTCAAATTCAAGGCTTATGTAATCTGTACTTGTTTCTAATTCAATCTGATAGGTGCGCTTGCCAGCCGATTCTATCTGCATAATCACCGCCGCCGCCGCGTTTTGATAAGTTGTATTTAATATTTTTTGTACGGCTGCGGGCAATGCCGTTTGCTCTATAAACGTAGAGGTGTATTGATATATGCCTTTTGTATTATAAAACGCTTTATTGTCAAATTCGCCTTTCGTAAACAAAGCGGCAAAACCGATGTCCAGAGTATCCCAAACGACATCTTGTGCCTTGGGGTAACGTTTTGCGAAGTCTGCTTGAAAGTCTGAAGTAGATTGATTACTTGTGTCTTTAGGCTGATTTTTACAAGCCCACAAGCCGATGAAAGTTAGAAAAATGAGAAGATAGCGTTGCATAGTAGAGATATTTTATATCGGCAAAATTAGACTTAAATAAGCAAAGGGCAAAACCGAATAACAGTTTTGCCCTTATTTTTTTTTGTTTTTTCTACTTGCAAAGTCCTTTGTCTTTAATAATCATTTTTTTGTAAACTATTGATATATAGTTATTTATGAAAAAAATTAATGACTATTAGTGACCGATGGCGATTTATTCGTTTCCGAAAAACTCTTTTTGCATAGCAGCAGTTTCCTCTACGGGGTCGGTTGATGCAGAATCATCTTCAACACGCCGACGTGCACTCGCATCGGCAACTGCGTGATTTGCTGTGTTTGGAATCGGACGCGCATTTTTAGCTTCTACACTTTTGGTGGCGTGCGGTACGAGTTTGAGCCTTTCTTTGCTGATAAGTTGACCCGTCATGGAACATATACCATAAGTTTTATTTTGAATGCGAATGACAGCGTTTTCAAGATTGCGCATAAATTGTTGTTGCCTAGACAACATATTATTCAACATTTCCATTTCAGTATGACTTGAACTTTCATCCGTCCAGTCTCCACTTTGTTGATTTGCGCTATTTTCGTTAATTTCCAACATTTGCTCGCGTAGAAACTGTACTTCCTTACGAGCAGCGGTCAATTTTTCATCTATCAGAACCTTGAATTCTTGCAATTCTTCGTCTGAATATCTAGCAGTATGTGTAGCCATTTTAATTGTATTTTGAACAAGGTTAAAGAATTTTTTTCAATATTGAACAGTTTGGCAAAAAACCTGCCAAGGAGGGAGAGTCAAGTAGGCAAGGCTGTAGTAAAGTGTAATTTTCTATAACAACTAATTTTGAAATTGTTGTTTTAACAGTATTTGAGAGGAACGGTGCTTAAATATTCCAATTTTTGTTTATTCATAAGCGTAATTTTTTAAAATGCTTTTTTTAAAATAACAAAAATATCATTGTTTCCTTATAGTGGCAAATTAAATCATTAAAAATGGGATAAATTACCCTTTTTGAATTATAATAATTATTTGCAACTAATTTGCCGAATTTTATAACGGGCGCAAAATTAAATTCTTTCAGGAAAATATTACTATTATTCTTAAAAATTAATCTTAATTTAACCATAATTATATGAATGATCCGCTCAATGACTATTTTTACAGCGTTTTCATCACTCAAAAATCACAATTCAATATGTCTGTTCTAACCAAATCAGAATCCATTCCAACCGATTTTTTAAGAAAATTAGGTTTAAAACAATCTAATCATGGCACTTCTACGGGCTTAAATACTGAGGGGGGGCGTAAGTCCATCAAAAGTTTTTCGCCGGTTGACGGCGCACTCATCGGAGCTGTCACAGTCACTTCACGCGAGCAATATGACGCTGTTATAGTCTCTGCAAACGCTGCATTTAAGGTGTGGCGCGATGTTCCTGCGCCCAAACGCGGTGAAATTGTCCGTCAATTTGGCGATGAATTGCGCAAACATAAGGACGCTTTGGGTCGCCTCGTCAGCTACGAAATGGGCAAAAGCCTTCAAGAGGGCTGGGGTGAAGTGCAAGAAATGATTGACATTTGCGATTTTGCCGTCGGTCTCAGTCGTCAGCTTTACGGTTTAACGATGCACTCGGAGCGACCGCTTCATCGTATGTACGAACAATGGCATCCGTTGGGCATTGTGGGCATCATTTCAGCCTTCAATTTCCCTGTCGCTGTGTGGTCTTGGAATGCCGCACTCGCTTGGGTTTGTGGCAACGTCACTGTTTCGAAAGCGTCTGAAAAGACCCCACTCAGTAGTGTGGCGTGTCAAAACATTTTACAAAAGGTTTTGAAGGCAAATGATGTGCCTGAAGGCGTTTCGTGCATCATCAACGGCGACTATAAAGTCGGTGAATTTATGACAAAAGACCCACAAGTGGCACTCGTTTCAGCAACGGGTTCTACACGCATGGGTAAAATTGTCAATGCAACTGTTGCGGCACGTCTCGGTAAAACAATTTTAGAATTGGGTGGCAATAATGCCATCATCATTGCACCTTCTGCCGATTTAGATATGATTATTCCGGCGACTGTATTTGGTGCTGTCGGTACGGCAGGTCAACGTTGTACATCAACACGACGTTTAATAATCCATGAAAGTATCTACGAAAACGTCAAAAAACGTTTGACAAAAGCCTATACGCAACTAAAAATTGGCAATCCGTTGGACACCAATAACCATGTCGGTCCTCTCATTGACCACGCAGCCGTTGAAGCATATTTGTCAGCAATTGAAAAAGTGAAAAATTCAGGCGGCAATTTTGTTGTCGAAGGTGGCATTATCAAAGACTTTGAGTCAGGTTGTTACGTCAAACCGTGTATTGCAGAAGTACAAAACGATTGGGCTATTGTGCAACATGAAACTTTTGCACCTATATTATATATGATGAAATATGCGACGCTTGACGAAGCAATTGCTTTGCAAAATGGTGTGCCACAAGGACTTAGCTCGGCAATTATGACCGATAGTATGCGTGAAGCTGAAAAATTTCTAAGCGTCAATGGCTCGGATTGTGGCATTGCCAATGTCAATATCGGCACATCAGGCGCTGAAATTGGCGGCGCATTTGGTGGTGAAAAAGATACAGGCGGTGGACGCGAATCGGGCAGTGATGCGTGGAAAGCGTATATGCGTCGGCAAACGAATACCATCAATTACGGTCGTCAATTGCCGATGGCGCAAGGCATTAAATTCGACCTTTAGAATTAGGATTAATGGAATTTTTATAAGATTTGTTAGGATTTAGCGTACATACGGTGCTAAAATTCTAACCAATCCTATAAAAATTCCATTAATCCTAATTCTAAAGGTCTAAACCATAACATGCCCCAAAAGGCTCTCAAACATCAAACGCCCATCCGTATTGCCCAATTCAGGCTCGGCAGCACGTTCAGGATGGGGCATCATGCCAAAAACATTGCGTCCCGCGTTGCAAATACCTGCAATATCCAACAAAGAACCGTTGGGATTAGACCCCACAGTAAAATTGCCTTGTGCGTCGCAATATTTGAACAAAATTTGGTCATTGTTTACCAATTTTTGCAAAGTCGCATCGTCGGCATAATAGCGACCTTCAGCATGAGCGATAGGGATTTTCAATGGTTTTGTCAAATCCAAATCGGCTGTCAAAGGTGAGTTATTGGTTATAGGTTTCAGAAAAACATTTTTGCAAATAAATTTTTGATTCGCATTGCGCAACAATGCCCCAGGCAATAAATGTGCTTCGCAAAGTATTTGAAAACCGTTGCAAATGCCAAAAACAAAACCTCCTGCATCGGCAAATTCGATAACAGCGGGCATGATAGGCGAGAAGCGGGCAATCGCACCACAGCGCAAATAATCACCATAGCTGAAACCGCCGGGTGCAATGATGCAATCCACATCAGGTAAGTTTTTTTCTTTATGCCAAATTTTGACGACATCTTTACCCATGACATCACCTAAAACGTGCACCGCATCGTCGTCGCAATTAGAACCTGGAAAAACGAGAACACCAAATTTCATATTTTATAAATTAAAGCATTGATTATCAATTTTTTATAAAAAATACTGAGAGATTATTTTTCTAAGAATGTCACATCCACCTTAATCGTATCTGACGAACCCATCAAAGATTGAATGGTTGAAATCGTATAACCTTTATGATTGTCGTAACTCAAATGCGTTTCGGCGTTTGTGGCAATTGTTTTATCCGCATTCACAATATCAATCGTCATATCTACCATAGACATAGGGTCATTGATGACAATACTTCTTGTTTTAAGGTGGTCTTTCAAAGCATAGTACTCTGAAATTGACCCATGATTGCCAAGCGGTGTTATTTTCATCATATAATAATCTGACCAAGCAGGACGGTTAATGTCAGAGGCAATGAACGGGGCTAATTCTTCTTCAAAATTCACATTTTCTAAAATCTTCTCTTCACTTTTTCCATTCAACGTCACCGTCTTTTTGACCTTTTTAACGTCTGCTTTCAAACGTTCAATTTCTTTTTTGAAATAACCTTTAAGGTCAAAAAAGGCTGTTTTGCCGTTTTTATACTGAGGGGGGCTGTTTTGGCAAGCGTTTAAAAAAAACGATAAGCCAATGACTGCCAATAAGTTAAAGATAATGATTTTAAACTTCATTTTTATTTTTTGCTAAGTGAAAGGGTGATTAGAAATTACCCTTTCACTGTGATTAGAATTTTACCCTTCAATCAAAACCTCGCCCGTCATTTCCGCCGAAGGCGCAACGCCAAGCAAGTGTAACAGAGTAGGTGCTACGTCCGCCAAACGACCATTTTTCACTGTTTTACCTTTTGCATTTTTTGATACAAAAATACACGGCACAGGGTTCATTGAGTGTTGGGTGTTGGGTGAACCATCATCGTTTATCATGTAATCAGAGTTGCCGTGGTCAGCAATGACGATACAATCGTAATCAAATTGTAAAGCTGTTCTGATAAGGCGTTCTGTACACAATGACACTGTTTCAGCCGCCTTCATCGCTGCCGTGAAAACGCCTGTGTGACCGACCATATCGGTATTGGCAAAATTCAAACAGATGAAATTGGGTTGATTTGCTTCAATTTCTGCTACGATTTTGTCTGTAATTTCGTTTGCAGCCATTTCAGGTTTCAAATCATAAGTCGCTACATCTTTGGGTGATTCGCACATAATACGTTTTTCACCTGTAAATGCCGCTTCACGTCCACCACTAAAAAAGAAGGTGACGTGTGGATATTTTTCCGTTTCAGCGATACGTACTTGCGTCAAACCAGCATTTTCAAGCACTTCACCCATCGTATTTATCAAGTTGTCTTTCTCAAAAAGAACATGGACATTTTGATACTTTTCGTCGTATCGAGTCATCGTCACATAATAGACGTTTAGCTTTTTCATACCAAATTCAGGAAAGTCTTTTTGA
>JAYTUR010000565.1:0-5860 GCA_043744475.1 Saprospiraceae bacterium
CAGACCGAAGTTAATTTTTCAATCGCTTGCGATTGAAAAATTAACTTCGGTCTAAAAAAAGTAATTCAAAGCACGCCTTTCGAGCAAAGCGAGAAACAGGGAGTATTTTGCCGCTTGCGTAACATTAGTGAATAATAGTAATACTTTCGATTTTGAAATTATTTTTTGCACTTGAACCCACGTTCTCAAACCTTACCTTGTATATATGTTCAGTACGAAGCAAACGCGAAGAAAATCTACCGTGCAAGCCTTAAACCAGCGGAAGATATTTTTTAAGAAAATCGCTTTTATTTTTTTTGATTTATGAGTAAAATTTAAATTTTTCTCTTTTAAACCAATTCAACTAAGTCTCTAAAATCAACACCTGCCTTTGAAAGCAGGGAAATTCGTCATGTCCAAGAGCAGATTTCAAAAAAGCAAAATGGAGAAATCTAACTTTTCAAACGTCGAACTATAACTGTATTAATGTATGAAAACTGTCATCATTTCAATTCACGATATAACGCCGTACTTTCAAAAGGAAGTTACGACGATTATGGAAAATTTTGAAAGCATTCCTTTGTCACTACTTATTACGCCGCTATGGGACGGAGAGCATAAGCTAACACCCGATTTTATCAAATTACTGAGGGGGTCTGAAAAAGTTTTGCATGGCTTAACGCACCGCCATAACGGAAACGATTGGACGGGAAAGCTTGTCGCCCTTTCAAATCGCTCTGACCGTGAGCTATATGGCTTGACATGGCAAGAGACAGCGACTTTGTTAGGCAGAGGCAAAATGCTTTTCGAAGAGGCGTTTGGTGAATCGCCAAAGGGTTTTGTGCCGCCGACGTGGTATCACAACCGTTATTCCATCGGTTTACTACGCGAAATGGGTTTTTCATTCACCGAAACAGCTTTTCAAATTTTGGATTTAGAAAGCCTTTCGAATGAAGATATTTATATAAAAACACCTTCTATTTGCTTTGATTATGGCAATAACAGTTTGGCAGAAAGACTTTCAATTGGTTTGTGGCGGCGCATTTTGACGCATTTTTCGCCTTCATTGGTGCGCATTTCGATTCATCCAAGTGATGTCAAAAATGGATTTTTACCCCATTTTAACACTTTAATAAACTTACTCAAAGCCAAAGGCTATGTCTTTCGCTCTTATCAAGATTTTTTTGACGATAGAAAGTATCATGCTTTCAATTATCATTTGCACGCTCAATGAGGAGCACTATTTGCCCAAACTTTTAGATAGTTTGAATCGTCAAAATGTATCATTTAGCTGCGAAGTGATGGTTATTGATGTGGATTCAACTGGATGATACTGGGGGGGGCGTTCGGCGGTTTCACAACTTTTCACCAAAAGCCGTTTGGGAGTTGGTAATAAGGTAGTTTAACCTCCTTTTTCAAGGCAATATTGACCCATCAACTATGTCGAGTTACGAACAAACAACGGGCAACCACGCACTACCCCGCAATTAAACAATTCTGATTAATTCAAACATTAATTTCAAGAGTAATGAAACAACGAACAAACCATGTCGCTGCGCTTAATATGTTTATTTTAAGCCTCGTTTTTGTTGGGCAAATGACCGCTCAAACAACACAACCACTCACTGTTGTTGAGGGCTTTGTCGTTGATTCGCTTAGAGGTGATACTATTCCTTTTGCAAATATTGGCATTGTTGGCACATCAGAAGGCGTATCTGCCGATGAAAATGGGTATTTCAAGGTGTCATTTCTGGAAGCTAAAAATGGCTTACAGATTTCTGCGGTTGGTTTTAAAACGTGCTTCATAACAATTAAAATGGGAATGTCGCAACGCGTAAAAATACAGCTTGCCTCCACGACGACAGAGTTGCAAACTGTTGTGATTAAAAAAGAACGTTATCGCAATCGGAATAACCCTGCCGTTGAGTTGATTCAGAAAGTCATTGCCCACAAATCAACAAATCGGCTTGAAAACCACGATTTTTATGAATATAAGCAATACCAAAAATTGGAATTGGACTTAGCAAACATTGGAGAAAGTTTCAAAAATAGCAAATATCTAAGCAATGTCAAATTTTTCTTTGATGATACAGACACGTCAAAAGTGTCTGGCAAAGGTTTGACACCGATATATCAAAATGAAAAAGTTTCAAATATTTATTTCCGTAAATCACCTGATACGCACAAAGAATACATTGAAGGCTCTAAATCTGCGAACCTCGGCAATCTATTCGATGAAACAGGATTAGATGACTACTTGCAATATTTGTACATCAAAGCAGACATTTACGACAATGAAATTTTATTGTTCAAAAAGCCGTTTCTAAGCCCCTTATCGCCGATTTCGTCCGAATTTTATCGATTTTACATCATGGACACGACCAATGTGGGCGGCAAACGTTGCATCAATTTGGCGTTTTTCCCACGTTTAAAATCCGACCTCAATTTCGAGGGCAATCTTTATATCACCGACGATTCGACTTATGCGGTGCGTAAAGTAGAAATGACAGCACCCAAAGATATTAATATCAATTTTCTGCATGAATTCCATATTTCTCAGCAATTTGACCAACTATCAGACAGCTCTTGGTCGCTTGTTCGTGATGAAGTGATGATTGATTTTGGTGTCACTAATAGCAAAAAAAGCTTTGGTTTATGGGGCAAAAAGACAACCATGATGAGGGACTTTGTTTTCAATAAGCCACAAAAAGCAGATATCTATGCCTCTGCACAAGTCGTCAATGAAGCAAAAAATGCAGATAAACAATCGGCTGATTTTTGGGAAAAAAATAGACTTGAACCCCTCAGTATGACGGAGCAAAATATTTATAAAAAAGCCGATAGATTGATGCAAACGACTGATTATCAAAACTTTTTGGGTTTCAAATACCTGTGGGCAACGGGTTATTGGAAGACGCATAAAGTCGAACTTGGACCGTTGGGGGCGTTGGTTAGTTCAAATGACCTTGAAGGGACACGTATGCGGGTGGGCTTTCGGACGACTTATGATATGAGCCACCATTGGCGTTTAGAAGGCTACGGTGCGTATGGTATCCTTGACCAAAAATGGAAATACAACGCTGCTTTGACCTATCAATTCAACGATGAGCAGTTTAACAATCGTCCACAAAGTGTCATAAAAGCATGGTACTATAACGATGTAGAAATTCCTGGACAGAATATTGAGAAACTTTCACAGGACAATGTGTTGCTCTCGTTCCGCCGCGGTCAATTCAATAAAATGTATTACAAGCAATCCATTGGCATCAGCTATACAAAAGAAAATATGCGTGGATTTACTTATCAAGTAGGGATTCAACAACGAGAATTGACCCCAACAGGCAGCTTGTCGTTTCAAAGAATGAGTGAATCTACGACACAGAATGTACCACAGAAAACGACGAGACCAAAATTACAAACCAATGAATTATTTGTCAACCTGCGTTATGCACCCAATGAGGAGTTTTTCCAAGGGCAAAATTTCCGTCGGCGTATCGTCAATAAGTACCCTGTTTTTTCGATAAATTATATGTATGGGCAAAGCGGACAAGATGTGCGTCACTCCTTCAATTACCATAAAGTCAGTGCCAATGTTGTTAAACGATTTTTTATGGCACCAACGGGGCATACCGATGCGATGTTAGAAGTCGGTCGAACTTTTGGTAAAGGCTTACCATATCCCGTTCTACATGTTTTCCGTGCCAATCAGACCTTGAATTACGAGGAGTTTGCTTTCAATCAGATGAATTACCTCGAATTTATCAGCGATAAATACACGACACTCGTTTTGGAACACGCCTTTGATGGTTTTATTTTGAATAAGATACCGTTGATAAAAAAGCTCAAATGGCGTGAATTTGCCACCTTTAAAGCGGCGTATGGTAGTCTCGACGACGCTAATAATCCAGCAAAGAACCCCTCAGTATATCGCTTCTCAACCGATGCCAAACGACAATCATTGACTCATAATTTTATAGATGGCACGCCGTATATGGAAGCCGGTTTTGGCATCAGCAATATTTTCAAAATTCTTCGACTTGATGCGGTGCGTCGACTTAACTACCTCGACCATGCGAATGTTTCAAAATGGCGTGTACAAGGACAATTTTTATTTGATTTCTAAAATTTTACAAAATGAAAAAGTTGCTATTTTTCCTTATTTTACTCAATGCCTTTGGCAATATTTGTATGGCACAGGCAGCACCCAATGTCGGTACATTGACTGTCAAGGTGACCAATGTCAAGCACCGCGAAGGCAATTTAAAAGCCATTTTGCAAGACAAATCTAATTTTTTGACCCCTCAGTATGTTGCCGATATTGAAATGAAAGCAACGAGTGATAATGCCCAAATGGTTTTTAAAAACTTGCCATTAGGTAATTATGCCGTAGCGATTTATCATGACCTGAATGTGAATGACAATTTTGACCGCAATTGGATAGGTTATCCAACCGAACCGTTTGCCGTTTCAAATAATTTGCATCCATGGAAATTGCTTTTACCTTCTTTCGATTCCGCAAAAATATCATTGTTGAATAGTGGCGCAACAGTTAATATTGTCTTGTTGAATAATTGAAAAAATTACTGTAAAAACAAGACGAAGTCGAATATTATATCGGTGACATCTTGTTTTTGACATCTTTTTTGCTTATATATTCTTGGTTTTATCATGAAGTATCAAAGGCTTTCTCTTTAGAGCGGGCCTTTGTTTTTTTATTTTCTCCTTTTAGAAAACAACCATTTTTGGGGCATTCTGTTGTTTTTAAAATGGTTTTTTCAATTTTTTTAGCACATAAATGAGAAGTGAGCGTTATAATAATAAAGCCCAATAAGACATTCATGTACATATTTATGGGCAGATATACATCACTTTCAACATCATCAAATGAGAATACCTATATACATTATAAGCATTTGTGTCGGTTTTTGTTCCTTATTGGGACATATACGAGCACAAATCCCGCCTTTCCCTTTCTCAATTGGCGATATAGATACGATTATTCATGCACATCATGCGCCGCCCAAAATCGGTCTAACGCTCAGTGGTGGTGGCGTAAAAGGTTTGGCGCACATCGGCGTTTTGCGCATGATTGACTCCCTTGATATACATATTGATTATCTGTCGGCGACGAGTATGGGCAGCGTGGTTGGGGCTTTGTATGCGATGGGTTATTCGGGCGATGACATCAAACGTATTGCTTTGACGGAGGTTAATTGGTCGCGAATGCTCTCCAATCCACCTCCTTTTGATGAAGTGGCTTTTGAAGAAAAAGACGAATTTGGACGATATGCCGTTGAGTTGCCGATGGAGGGTTTCAAACCAACTGCTCCAAGTTCGTTCATAGAAGGGCAATATATTTTAGCGTTGTTCAATTATTATACTTACAACGCACGGGCGATTCGGAATTTTTCGAAATTGCCCATTCCCTTGCGCATGATGGGTTCTGATATCATCAATGGTGGTTCAGTACGGCTTGATTCGGGGTCGTTGGCAATCGCTATGCGGGCTTCGATGGCGATTCCTGTCGTTTATACGCCTATCTTTTTTCAAGACAAATTGCTCGTTGACGGCGGTTTGGATAAAAATTTTCCTGTTGACGAAGCCATAAAAATGGGAGCTGACCAAGTTATTGGCAGTTATACAGGCTTCCGCGTCTATGAAAAGAAAGAGATTTCAAGCCCTGCACGGCTCATCGCTCAAACTTATGCTTTTGGTTCAGTCAAAAATGCCAGACAGCAAATGAAGCAAACGGCGGTTATCATCAATCATACGGACGGTTTGAGACGCTATTCGACAACAGATTTTATGCACTATGCCGACATCATACGCATTGGCGAAGAAGAAGCACGGAAAATGCTACCAAAATTAGAGCGCATTGCTG
>JAYTUR010000566.1:0-5841 GCA_043744475.1 Saprospiraceae bacterium
GTTTGGTGTATGCCTGTTTTTGAGCAACAGTTATAAATGCAAAAAAAAGGCAGAATAAAAAGGATGATAATTTGAAAAGAATAGACATAGATGAAACGATGATTGAGTGATTTTAAGCCGTTTTTCACCGTAAAGGTATATCTAAAACGTTTCATAGCCAAAAAATATTAAAATGAGGTGCGCTATTGCTTTTGTGAATCTATTTTTCATTTTGCAAAATTAAAATACCTTTGGAGAAAAGAACGACACAACCTTAAAACATCATGAATAAAAGGTTTTCACAAGGCTTATGGCTTGGCATTTTTATTTTTTACATAGCGTCATTTATCAAAATGGGTTATTGGCAAAAGGCGGCTTATGGTGGCGACTCTTGGGGCTATTATGTGCATTTACCCGCTACTTTTATCTATCATGATGTCGGTGATTATACGAAATCGTTTGAAGCCGTTAAAAAATATGATGCGTCGTTACCCGACCCAAAAGTGGATAAATATGGCGTTCGCCCAACACCGATTGGCAAGTTTGCGGTTAAATATTCGCATGGATTAGCCTTTTTGTTGTTGCCTTTTTTTGCAATAGCACATTTATTTTGTCAATTCTCATCTGTGTATCCTGCCGATGGTTTTAGTCTGCCTTATATGTTGGCGAATGGTTTGGCAGTGCTTTTTTATGTGTTTTTAGGTTTAATTTACTTGAAAAAGCTCTTAAATCGCTATTTTACTGAGGGGGTGGTTTGGGCAATTATTTTGACATTAACTGTGGCGACCAACCTTTTGTATTTCACAACTTATAATAGTGTTATGTCGCATGCACCGCTTTTTGCGTGTTATTGTTTTTTGATGTTTACAACGGATAATTTTTACCGCTCGCCACATCGGAAATGGGCGATTTGGATTGGGATTTCTTATGGGCTGATTGCTCTACTGCGTATGAATGAATTGTATGCGATTTTTATTCCCTTGTTTTGGGGTATTGGAAATTGGTCAGATTTAAGAGAAAGAACCTTCTTTTTAAGCAAAAATATCAAAAAGTATATTGTTTGGGCGATTTTGCCTGTTGTTTTAATTTTTTTACCGCAACTGTTGTATTGGCATTTTGTATCAGGTCAATGGATTTACAATGCTTATGTTGGAGAGACATTTGACTTCTTGCATCCGCATATAGGACAGGGCTTGTTAGATTTCAAAAATGGCTGGATACCGTGGACACCGGTAATGATTTTCGCTCTATTTGGATTGATTTTATTGAAACGATATGGCAAAGCGGCTTTTTTGCCGACTTACATGATATTGCCTCTTCATATTTATATCATTTATAGTTGGTGGTGTTTTTACTATGTCAATGGTTTGGGTTCACGTCCGATGGTTGAGATGTATGCTTTGTTGTCGTTTAATTTGGGGTCTTTTTATACATTTTTGTTGCGTTGGAAAAGGTTGGGTAGCGTTTTTATGGCGTGTATGTTATTGATTTTCAGTGCTTTCAATATTTTTAAAACTTATCAAGAAAGAAAAGGTTTGATTTGGTCGCAATTCACGAATCGCTCTTTTTATTGGGAGATGTTGACGGCAACGCAATCGAGTAATGCTTCGCTTGTCGCATGGTTGAGTAATGAATCGCAACCACATAAAGCATTGAAAATTAAAGACATTACGCATCTGAATTTTGAAGATTCGACAAAACAATACGTTTCGACAACTGAAAAATTCAGTGGACAAGGCAGTTTTGAATCAAAAGAAAACGAAACAACTTTGTTAGAGATACCCCTCAGTAAAAATGAGATTCAAGCCAATGATTTTATAGGCGTAAGACTTCAAGGCTTTTTTCACGAAAGCGATAGGGTGACTGTTTTTAACGATATGACTCTAATTCGCGTGTATTTTTTCACAAAAGATAAGGTTTTAATTAAAGATAGAGATTATCGTTTGCAGCCTTTTATCGGCAATACAGATTTCAATATTTGGACATCTGGACAATCAGGACGCTGGGACGAGGCTTTTTTTTATATAAAAGTGCCACCAAAGGCGGGTACTGAGGGGGTGCTTCGAATAGATGTTGTCAATGCCACAAAACGACCTTTTTTTATTGATGATTTAAAAATTGAGTTGTGGCGAAAATAACCTTTACTCGACGTGCATATCCATCAATTGCGTCCGATATTTAGAGAAAACGCTTGATTTTGAGATAAAACCAATGTAAATATCGTTTTCATCCACCACAGGCAGATTCCAGGCTTCGGTCATATCAAACTTTTTCATGGCTTCGCTCATAGATTCGTTTAGACGAACAATGCTTGGCGGGTCGTGCATCAAACGGCGAACGGTTAAGGTATCGTAGTGCATAGTTTGAAACATGACTTCGCGCACGTCATCAAGGGTAATGATGCCTTCAAGTAGCCCTTCTTTATTGGTGACAGCAAAGATATTGCGGTGCGAACTTTTGATTATTTCAGTCAATTCACGCAAAGAAGCACTGGGTAAAATGGTTTTAATATCGGTTTCAATAAGGTTAGAAGTTTTCATAAGCAACAAGATATTGCGGTCTTTATCGCGGCTAAAAACGTGTCCTTTGTCAATCATACTCCGAACTTCAAGGGAATATGGCTCAAAAGTGCGGACAAAAACGTTGCTTAAAGTGGATACAATCATCAAAGGAATAATCAAATCATAGCCACCCGTTACTTCCGCAATGAGGAAAATACCTGTCAATGGGGCATACATAACACCGCTTAATATTCCCGCCATGCCAACGATGGTGAAATTGGATTCAGGTAAGCGTAATTCAAAAGCCTTATTTAATAAGCGAGAAAAAGCAAAGCCTAAATAAGTACCGACGAACAAAGCAGGTGCAAAATTTCCCCCATTACCACCCGAAGATAAGGTGAAACTGGCTGCAATGGGCTTGACAAAGACAATTGCACCGATAAAAGCAATGAGCAGCCATTCATTTTGAAGGGAATCGCTGAACATTGAATTTTTTAAAATTTGTTCTGCATGACCGTCCGCAATTGCCAAAATACTGATATAACCCTCGCCAAAAAGCGAAGGAAAAATATAGATAAACAACGCTAAACCTACGCCGCCGAAGATGGCTTTGCCCCAAATACTGAGGGGTAGCTTTTTGAACATGCCGCCAATGGCATGAGCGACACGTATATAGTACAGAGATACCATGCCGCAAACAAACGCTAAAAGGACATAAAACAGAACATTGTAATAGTTAAATGGCTCTTGCAATTTGAAGATGAAAAGTGATTGTTCGTTCAAAACAATTTTTGAAAACAAACCACCGCAAGCCGCTGCAATGATGAGTGGGATAAACGACGATATGGTCACATCGGACAACAAAACCTCCATCGCAAACATGACCCCTGCAATCGGTGCGTTAAAGACTGCCGCAATACCCGCCGCCGCACCACACCCCAAAAACAACGAACGGTCACGATAACCCAAACGGAAATTGGTCGCAATATTAGACCCAACGGCTGAACCCGTAATGACAATCGGTGCTTCCAAACCCGCCGAACCACCAAAACCGACGGTCAAAGCACTGGTCACTATGTGGGAAAAGAGTTTGTGACGTTTGACGAGTGCCGATTTTTGAGCAATTTCGTAGAGGACATTTGAAACGCCGCGACCCAAATCGCCTTTGAGGACTTTCTGAACAAAATATACGGTCAATAAAATACCAATCAAGGGATAAAAAATCATGTAAGGCGAGCCTTCATGCGAGATAGCATGGTTGATGGACAATAATTTTTGTATTAAATGCACCAATGATTTCAAGACAACAGCCAAAAAGCCAGCTGATAAACCTACGATAATAGCAACCACGACTTCAAACTGACGAGCAGAAAGGCGTGTTTTGATTGATTTAGAGAGGTTTAGCACTTTTTTTATCATGTTGTGGTGTCGTTTTGTGGTATTCAACCCTTCCAAAAGTTCGAAATTTTGGAAAGGTTAGGCGTAAATTTAACAATTCAAAGCCCCGCAAACGCTTAAAGTTTGACCCGACACATAGCGACTCATATCAGATGCTAAGAAAACACAAGCATCAGCGACTTCTTCACCCGCACCCATTCTGCCGAGCGGGATGCTTTTCATAAATGATTCTTTAACTTCTGGTGTCAAAACTTGCGTCATTTCTGTCTCGATATAACCGGGTGCGATGGCGTTGCAACGGATATTGCGATTGCCGTATTCCTTAGCAATTGACTTAGAAAAGCCAAAAATACCGGCTTTTGAAGCCGCATAATTCGCTTGACCGGCATTGCCAAATACACCTACGACGCTTGACATATTGATAATTGAGCCGCTGCGTTGCTTGAGCATTGGGCGTAAAGCGTGTTTCGTTATATTAAAAACAGACTTTAAATTGGTCTGAATCACATCGTCCCATTGTTGTTCGGTCATGCGCAACATCAAATTATCTCGTGTGATACCCGCATTATTGACGACGACATCGAGCCGACCATGTGCTTTAACGACTTCGCCAATCAAGGTTTCGGCTTGTGCAAAATTGGCAGCATCAGAGCGATAAGCGTGGGCTTGTCCACCTGCTGCGGTAATGTCATCAACAATGGCTTGAGCTTTGGCACTTGAATTTTCAGAAACGTAGGTAAAAGCGACAATTGCACCTTGTTCTGCAAAACGGCGGACAATGGCTTCGCCGATACCGCGTGCGCCTCCTGTGACGAGGGCGACTTTATTTTCGAGTAGTTTCATTTTTTGTTAAAAGTTATTTGTTAATCGTTATTAGTTACTCGTTATTGGTTATTCGTAACAAATAACCAATAACAAGTATAACCAATAACCAACCCCGATGAGCGCAAAAATAGCATTTTACGGTCAAGGAGTGATATTTTTTGAAAAAATGGGTGCTTAGAATTTTTAAAATTTGAAAAAGTTGTAAATTGTGCCGTTCAACATACCGATATTAAAGATTTAGAAAAACACGTATAAATTCAATTAAATAATATGAAAAAAACATTATTAACACTCGCCAGCCTTTTTCTCACCGCTTTGGTGTTTGCTCAAAAAGAAGTGCCCGATATGGTGAAAAATGCCAACACTGAACTGTCAATGGCGCAAAAAGCGACGATAGAGTGGGTCAAACTCTACGATTTGGCTTCTGACCAAGCCCGTGAAGCATTGTCAATTCAAAAATCGAAATATCAAAATTTGGCAGATATAGAACCGTTAAAAACGCAAAATCCTGATTTGTACATTCAAAAACGGTTATCGAGCTTTGAAATCGCTAATTCTGAATTTAGAAGTTTATTAGATGAGCGTCAACTGAAAATTTTCAAGCAAAAAGAAGCAGAACGCACCGCTAAATACGAAAACATCGTTTCAGTGATGAAAAAAACGGGTTACTCCGATGAAGACATTCGGCAAAAACTCATGGTGATAGAATTTTAAACCACCGAAGCGATTAAAGCATTTTCGAGGCATGGAATACTTTAATCGCTTATTTTTTTGTGGAAAAACAAATATAGTTTTCTATATGTTTTACTTTTGCAAAAACTAATGGCACTATGCGAATTTTTCGTTAGTCACCCTTCAACCAAAAAGAGACTAAGTTGTTTTGAAAAGAGCGAACCAATTATATTATCAAAACTTATGAATAACCAGAGGGAAGGACACAATACCCCCTCAGTATAAAAGAAAAAGTATGGATCTGTTAAAAGCGAAATTTAAAGAAAAAGCGATTGAACTGAGTGCAGAGGTCAAAGCACTTTTGAAAGAACACGGCAATACCGTTATTGATTCGGTCACATTAGCACAAGCATACGGCGGCATGCGTGACATCAGCAGCATGATTTGGGAACCTTCATTACTCGAT
>JAYTUR010000567.1:0-1524 GCA_043744475.1 Saprospiraceae bacterium
CCCGCTACTGCCTGGCGCTTGTACTGTTCATAATCAAATTTCTTTTCCATTTACAAAGTTAATCAGAATTTGTATTGACACAGTTTAGTGAACACTCTCGTTTGTTCCGTCCTTAACACGTTTCGTTCAGTACAAAACACGATTCGTTTAGTACAAAACACGGTTCATTCAGTACAAAACACGATTCGTTTAGTACAAAACACGGTTTGTTCCGTCCTTAACACGTTTCGTTCAGTACAAAACACGATTCATTCAGTACCTTGTAAGATTTTTAATATTGCTGACGACAGCCTTTGTAGGCATATTTCAAACGCTCAAGCCATTAATTTTTTTAATCCAAAAAAAATCCAAGCAGCTACAACGAGCTACTTGGATTGGTACTTTATACTGAGGGGAGTATTTGCAATTTACATCACAGGCTCAACCGCAGAAGGTTGGTTTTCAGGACGTAATGAACGCACTGTTTTACCCGCTTGCCACATTTCCGAGTCACGGAGTTCAGCCAATTCAACTTCCAATTTCTCGCGGTAATCTACCTTTGAGTTTGAGTCAATCGAGCGTTGTGCTTCGTTACCACAAGCAACTTCGTCGTATAATTCTTTGAAAACAGGAGCCGTCGCATCACGGAACTTTTTCCACCAGTCCAATGCACCACGTTGTGCGGTTGTTGAACAGTTGGCGTACATCCAGTCCATACCGTTTTCTGCAACCAAAGGCATCAACGATTGTGTCAATTCCTCAACTGTTTCGTTGAAAGCTTCTGACGGAGAGTGACCACGTCCGCGCAATTCGTCGTATTGTGCAGCAAAAACGCCTTGAATACAGCCCATCAATGTACCGCGTTCGCCTGTTAAGTCAGAATAAACTTCTTTTTGGAAGTTCGTTTCAAACAAATAACCTGAACCAATACCGATACCCAAAGCAATCGTGCGGTCAAATGCACGACCTGTTGCATCTTGAAAAATCGCATAAGACGAATTCAAACCACGACCAGCAACGAACATACGGCGCAAAGACGTACCAGAACCTTTGGGTGCAGTCAAAATAACGTCCACATCAGCCGGCGGGATGATACCCGTGCGCTCTTTGTATGTGATACCGAAGCCGTGAGAGAAATAAAGCGCTTTGCCCGGTGTCAAATACTTTTTGACAAGAGGCCAAGTAGCGATTTGCGCGGCATCTGACAACAAATACATGATGATTGTCCCTTTTTGGCAAGCCTCTTCGATGCTGAAAAGATTAACACCCGGCTCAAAACCGTCTGCAATTGCTTTATCCCAAGATTTTGAAGGAGACCGTTGTCCGATGATGATATTGAGACCATTATCGCGCATATTCAACGCTTGACCAGGACCTTGTACGCCGTATCCGATGATAGCGATGGTTTCGTTTGCTAATACTTCTTGCGCGCGTTCCAATGGGAACTCTTCGCGCGTGACGACGTTTTCAACAGTGCCGCCAAAATTCAATTTTGCCATGATAACTTATTGATTTATAGTTTTTTTTTAAAAAATCCTTATTTAA
>JAYTUR010000568.1:0-5820 GCA_043744475.1 Saprospiraceae bacterium
CCACAATCACCTTCTTGCACTTGAAATTCGAGAGAACGGGGCCAAATTTTATCGACGCTATAAATATCGGCATGATAAAGAACCCCTGCATCACGCTTGTCATTCAGTCGTGGTGGATACTTTTTCGTGCCCCATTTGAATTGAACGGTAAAATGGAAATCACTAAATCTTTCTGTCGTTATCAGATAACCAAAGTCTTCACCCGATGCGTGTATCACGCCTTTTTCAAAGCGAAAAACATTTAAAGGGTCGTTATTTTTACCTGTTTTGGCAAGGAAAGCGTACCAACCTTGTTTGTCATTTTCTTTGAAAAGTTTAATGGTTTTTTGTCCAAAAAGGCAGTTTGCATACATAAAAACAAGCATAACCAGGGAAATCTTTTTCATATAAGTTCAGAGTTTAAATTTAGAATTTCGATTGGCAGGACGTATCGGATATTTAAAAATATCCGATACGTCCTGTCTTTATACTATCTCATACCCCTTTCGTTGCGGACGCGACAACATGGCATTCGCTTCGGCATCGTTTTTAAATTGTTCTTTGGTCGGGTCCCAATAGACTTTGCGCTTTACTTTCATAGCAATATGATGGACCAAACACGCCGAACATCCGCGATGTGCGACTTCAACAGGTGTGATTGGTTGTGTTTTTGCTCTGATGGCGCCCAACCAATTGCCATGATGTTCCTCACTGACAGGCAAATGTATTTCATCTGCGCCAATGACGGATGTTAGAATTTTAGGGTCGCTGGCTTCCAATGCCTTTGGTGCTTTTGGGTCAATCGGGTCGCTTGACGTGGCGCGATAGGCACCGCGCGTCACAAATATCCACCCCCCAGTACCTTCGAATTTGATGCCGTTGGGCAACTCATTGCTGACAATCATTTTGACACCATTGGCATACATCGCCTCTGTTGTGAAAATGCCATGCACGTCCCACAAACCACTTTTTGGGAAATCGGCTTTGCCCCACACTTCAATAGGTCCTGTTAATTCTGTATCCATGCCCCAATGTGCCGAGTCAATATGGTGTGCGCCCCAACCCGTAATCATACCTGCGCCAAACTGTTCGCAACGCAACCAACCTGGACGGTCGTAGCCTTTTTGTGGATGCACCCGCTTTTCAGTGTAATATACTGAGGGGGTCGAGCCGAGCCACATATCGTAGTTAAAACCTTTTGGTATCGGCATTTCTTTTTCTACGTCACCACTTGGGTCGCCTGGTAAACCGACATAAACGGTTTTTAAGTCCCCAATACGTCCATTGCGTACCAATTCAGCCGCATAACGGAATTGTGTAGACGAGCGTTGTTGACTGCCAATTTGAAAGGTGATGCCCGATTTTTTGACCGCTTCTGCCATAATCCGACCTTCGGAAATGGTTAAAGAAGTGGGTTTTTGTAGATAAACATGTTTGCCAGCACGAGCCGCATGAATGGCACAGAGGGCGTGCCAATGATCGGGCGTACTGATAGTGACCGCATCAATGTCTTTATTGTTCAATAATTCTCGGTAATCGTTATAGGCTCTTACGCCATCGAAAGGTTTGCCGTCTCTTTTAGAATAATAATCATTGATTAAGGTTTTGCCTTCATTTGCCCGTTTGGCATCTAAATCGCACACGGCAATGATTTGGGCATTTTTGTATTGCCAAACACCGGGCATATCATGCGTTCGTGCGATGCGCCCTGCGCCAATACAACCAATATTGATGCGATTGCTGGGCGCATTTTTACCAAAAACGGAAGCAGGAACGATGGTCGGTAAGCTCATGGCTATACCTGTTTTGAGTGTGGTTTCAAGGAAACTTCTGCGTGAAAGAGTCGTTTTTTTCATAACAATATTTTTTTAATTCAAGTTGTTTAATCATAAATAGCGGTGTGAATATAAACAAAAAGGGAGAAGGTTTTTAATAAGTGTCTTAAAAACAAGTGTCAGAACCATTGATTTTCGATAAAAATTGCTTCTCATGGCTTAAAATACCAAAGGCTCACAGTGTAACAAACTGTGAACCTCTGGTATGTAAAAATATGAAATACTTTTTTAGAATCTATCAACCTAAATCTAAGGACGAAGCTAATTCTACTGCACTGTTTGTCGCTTGTGCCATCATCATTGTCGTTAAGTCAGGCGTATAATCTAACGGTTGTGCATTCACAAAAGTAACGTCTGTGATACCAGCGAAACCAAAGATAGCCCGTAAGTAAGGTTCTTCAAAATCCATAGCATTCATTGGGCTGTTAACTCCATAATCGCTACCACGGGTTGTGATGCAAATCATTTTTTTGTTTTTAGCCAATCCTTCAACACCCGTTGCCGTAAATTTGAAAAGGATGCCCGGTTGCATAATGACATCAATGTAATGCTTCAGTTTGTAAGGCACAGAAAAATTCCACATCGGCGCAGAGATGACGTACATATCATATGATGCAAACGATGTCGCAATGTCTGTCACTTCATTCCACATAAATTGGCTCGCTGTGTCCAAAGTTGCGCCTGAAATGGTCATGTATTTAGCTTCCGTGACGCTTTGATTGAGTGTGGGCAGCGTGAGTTGGAAAAGGTCTAAGTCTTCGACGACTAAATCTGGATGTTTACCTTTTAGTGAGTTGATGAATTCATTTGCGATACGTGTTGTACGCGATTTTTCGCCTCGTGGCGAGGAGATGATATGAAGAAGTTTCATTTAAAAAGGTTTTTATTTAATTTTATTTATTTGTATTAAACACTATTGTTTAACTGTTTGCAAAGCTAATGATATTCAATTAACAAATACTTTTTTTTATTTGCAAATATAAGTAAAGTAGTGCAATATGCTGTTTATACTGAGGGGGTGTCCTAATCTAAAAAACGCAATTCTAAGCCACCTAAATAATTTCTATAAGCCTCAAAATGCGCTTTGATTTCTTCTAACAAATGTGCAGAAATCGGTTCAAATGGTAAGATGTCTATCTCAATATGTTTCGGTTTCTGTTTGCGTTTCCATACCCCAATTACTTGACCATGATGGACAATAATAGGTGTAAAAATACCATTTGAAGAAATGGCTTGTTTCATAAATTGAGGATATAATGCGGAACTTCTGTCTGTGTAACTCACCATGTATTCATCGAAAGCAGGCAGTAAAATGATGTCTTTTGGGTCTGTTTCCCTGATTTTTGTAGGAAAAACATAATAAATCGTTTTTTCTACTTGAAATATTTCTAATTGGTCTTTGATATTTTCAATTCCTTTTCGAGCATCTGTTAGGTTCAATCCACTCCACCATGCAAAATCTTTTAAAGTAGCTGGCGAATGACTCTGGAAATAACGTAATGCTAATTCAGCTAAGGCTTCATCTCTATGGAGTTGTTTTGTCAAAGGTGCCCGTGTATCCAACAGTGCGTATGTTAGTTGTTTGCCTTTGCGGATGCCACTGCACACTAAGCCAGTTAATTCTGCATGAAACATCAAATGCGCTGCGCGTATATCACTGGCTTGAATATCGTGATGACCCAATATTTCCATCAGTTCATTCCTTGTCAAATGGGGTTGTTGCGTCAATGCTTTTTCAATAATGTCGTTTGATTTTAAACGTGTTGCAACATCCAATCCTAATCGTTCATTATAACCCGCTACTATTTTCTCAATTTGAGGTTTAGACAAAGCGAGCATCCATCGTATATCTTTTGGTGCAACCAAATGCCATGTCGGACGAAGCAGATGTGTCCGCAACACTTCGCCATTGTTCAAAGCGGCTTCAAGTATACCTTCGGTTTGATTCGGCAAACGCACGCCCATTGCCCATTTCGACATCTCGTAGTCTTGCGCTTGCATCGCGCCCATCCATGCCACTAATTCGGTTGGCGTTTTGGCTTGTGGGGCATTGATTTGTTGATTTTGTAAACGTTGGGTTGTTATTGAATTTGTCATTAATTTATATTTGACTTCATATCTTCCATGTGTAATAAACTTTGAAAGTTTACTAAATATAAGCATCGTCTGTGGACATAAAAACGCGCTTTATACTGAGGGGGGTATTTAGATTTCGTAAATCTAAATTATCCTTCACTCTTTCTCTTCAATATCATACATTTTTAATCCTTTTTCCAAACGTTCCATCGCTTTTGCAATGCGGTTCACCTTTGTTTCCAACCTTTTAGCATCATAAATCCAATCAATATAATACTTCTTATTGTTGTCCGTCAAAGACATAAAAAAGGTGTGTGCTTTGGGTGAATCCAACAAACACACCAGAATCTCATCGGGGATTTCCACCGTTGAATCATCGGCATATAATATAACGTGTATCCAATCGCCCGCTTCTTTCTTTATTTTTTTTCTAATGGCGGCTTTGACGGGTAAAAACAAACCGCCGTTGCCCATTGGCATCAAGTTGTATTGTTTTATCTCGTAACCGTCTATCGTACCCCGTACTTTTACCCAATTGAAATAAGCATGTTTGTCGGGTGGGATTTGAGGAATTTCGGTGTATGTCCAACCGCCTTTTCCTGCCATTTTTTTAAGTAAAAAGGATTGATTAACCAATGGTTCTGCCATAATGATAATGCTTTTTGATAGTGACATTTATGTCAAACATAGAAATAAATGATGGAAAATATAAGAATAAAGCCAAAGTTTGTAATTTTATCCAATCAAAAAAAACGTTGTTTTCTATTAAAACACATCGAACAACCATATTTTTTCATTCATCAAACCACATTATGAAATATTTACTCCTACTGCTTTCTTTTACCTTTCTGACTTCGGCAACGTATGCCCAACATTTCAAAAAAATATTCAATGGCAAAGACCTAACAGGCTGGACGATTAATGGCACTGAAAAATGGTATGTTGACAAAGGCGAATTGATGTGTGAAAGCGGTCCCGACAAAAAGTACGGCTATCTTTCGACCACTAAAAACTACAAAAACTTTGTTTTAACGCTTGAATTCAAACAAGAAGCCAATGGCAACAGCGGTGTTTTTGTGCGTTCAGGCATCGAAGGCGTTAAAATCAGTGGTTGGCAAGTGGAAGTTGCGCCTTTGAATCACAACACAGGTGGTATCTATGAGTCTTACGGTCGCGGTTGGTTGATAAAACCGAAACCCGAAGACGAAAAGATGCTGAAAGTGGGTCAATGGAACAAAATGCGTATCGAAGTCGTGAATGATGAGATAACGTCATGGCTCAATGGTACACAAATGGTGCATCTAAAAGATGAAAAGTTTGGCAAAGGCGAAGGTTTTATTGCTTTGCAAATACATGACGGTGGCGGTATTAAAGTCCGTTGGAAAAAATTAAAGGTGAAAGAGTTACCGTAGGGGCGAACGGTAATTTATAAACGGAATTGGTAATTACATTCGGGAACTTTTAAAGTTCCCCGAACGTGGCGCTATTCCAATAAATAGATAATGCCAACGAACTTTTTGAGTGAAATTACTGAGGGGGGGCAAATGAACTTGGCGAAGTTGAAAAACAGTCAAAATCTTAATCTATAACCTAATTATATGACAAACAATGACAACGCCTCACGCAGAGGCTTTTTGAAAAAAATGGCAACCACATCGGCAGCTATGGCAGTCGGTACAAATGTTTTTGCAGCCAATGATAAATATGCTGCTTTTGAGTCGCTGCACAGGCAACGGTTTGCTGCCAATGACAATATCAATATTGCGTTGATTGGTGCCGGCGGCATGGGTACGCAAGACACGATGACGGCTTTGAAAGTGCCAGGTGCAAAAATTGTGGCGGCTTGCGATTTGTACGATGGCCGTTTGAAAGACGCTAAAACGAAGTGGGGCGCAGACCTTTTTACAACCCGCAGCTACAAAGAGATTTT
>JAYTUR010000569.1:0-5819 GCA_043744475.1 Saprospiraceae bacterium
CCGATTTGACAAAAGGTCACTTAGCCGAGTGGTTAGGCACAGGTCTGCAAAACCTGCTACAGCGGTTCGAATCCGCTAGTGACCTCCAAAAACACTTAACAACCGCCGTAACTCTTCGTTGAGTTGCGGCGGTTTTTTTGTATTTATCCTTGATGTTGACAATAAAGTTTCCTAAATGCACTTTTCTCGTGTAAATTTGGCGTATTAATTGCCTCTTTTTAGGAGATATACGGAGAAACTGTTTAAGCTTTTTACTCACTGTTACTCGCAACGCGCATTTTGAGCGCAGCGAAAAACTGGGCATAATAGTAAGTGCAAATCTGTTATGCACCCAGACAAATACGCCTACAATCGAGTTATTAAAAATTTATAAATCTAAAACGCTGACTCATTACAAGTGGCTGATATCAATATACTGACGACCGTAGAAGCATATATCGCGCAGTTTTTCAAGGAAAACGTGCCAAAACAATACGTTTACCACGATTTAACCCATACTCGGGATGTTGTCCGCAGTTGCCGCCAAATAGGTTTGGCTTTTGGCTTACCTATGGAGGATTTGGAAAATTTACAAATTGCCGCATGGTTTCATGACGCAGGCTACGACAATGGACCCGAAAATCATGAAGAACGGTCGGCGGAATATGCGGCAGCATTCCTTCAACATTACAATTATCCATCGCCGGTGATTGACCTCATAAAGGGCTGTATCAAGGCTACAAAATTACCTCAAAGCCCTGTTGGGTTACTACAACAAATTATTTGTGATGCTGATTTGAGTCATTTAGGTGAAAAAAATTATTGGATGCGGACGGCACGGGTACGAGAAGAGTTGATTGTGACGCATAATAAATTGATGACTGAAGAAGAGTGGCTTGACTTTGAATTGGCTTTTATGATTGGTCAAAATTATCATACAAAAGTTGCCAAAGAGTTGTATCAAAAGCGCAAAATGAAGCACATCGCTCAATTGCGGAAGCAACAATTGCGGCTTAATCCTGATATGAGTAAGGTTGTTGATGATATTTTTATTTTTGAAAAAGAAGAGCAAAAGGAGAAATGGAAAACGCTGGCGAAACAAAGTAATCAAGAAATTAAGCATATCAGCGTGGGTCGAGGTGTCGAAACCATGTATCGGACGACCTACAATACGCATAACAATCTTTCTGCATTGGCTGACCATAAAGCAAATTTAATGTTGAGTATCAATACCATTATGATTTCCATTGTATTTTCGGTGTTGGTGCCACAACTGAATAACTCTCCGCAATTGATTTTACCAACGGTGGTTTTATTGACGGTTTGTTTGACTTCTATCATTTTTGCAACGCTTTCGACAAGACCCAAAGTGACCACAGGGGAGGTGACACTCGACGACATTCGCAACAAACGCTCTAACCTTTTGTTTTTTGGCAATTTTTATAATATGAAATTGGAGGATTTCCAATGGGGTATGATGGAAATGATAAAAGATTCAAACTTTCAATACAGTTCTATGACTCGCGATTTGTATTATTTAGGAAAGGTTTTGGCTCAAAAATATCGGTATCTTACTTTTTGTTATAATATTTTTATGTTTGGGATGATTCTTTCTGTCCTTTTATTTGCTTGGGCGTTTGTTTCAGGAGCAGGGATGAATGTCCACGTAAAATAATGTATAAGTCATTGTGTCATTAGTCATTGAGTCATTCGTATTAGCTATACAGACCAATGACTATCGACACAATGCTTAAAACCCCGCTATTTTTTGAAATTCAAGAATCTCTTGCCGATAATTCGCGACCATTCTATCGCGTTCGGCAGACGAAAACCAAAGAGCTTCTTGCATCAAATCCGCAATCGTTGACATGACTTCAAGGGTTTGTTGCCAATCTGTTAGCTCTAAACCGAGCCGCCTTGACATCATATCTTTCAAAGTACAAGCCATTTCGTGAACAGCGACATAAAGTACTTCTGCCTTTAAAATGGGAGAACCTTGTACAATCGGATGTCGCAAAGTGGGGTCTTTCCAAATCATCATCAAGACTTTTGTTGCCTCCGTACCATACCTACGATTGAGCCGTCGTGTGGCGTATTCTGGCACACCAAATTTGCGAGCGAGCCTTTTGTAATCCTCTTTTACAAAATTTTCGGCACCTTCGAGTAGTTGTTTATCTGTCTGACATACTGAAATTGCCCCCCTCAGTATTTCCTCACATTTATCAATTGTATCCTTTGCCATCAAGCGGTAAGTCGTCCATTTGCCGCCCATAATGCTGATTAACCCGCTGGTTTTATCTATTTCAACCTCATGGTCTCGGACAAGGCTTTTAGCATCTTTTGAAGGGTCTGCTTGTAAAAGAGGACGTAAACCGCCAAAACCGCTTTTGACCTGTTCAGGTTTTACTTCTTTTTTGAAATAACGGTTGACGTATTTCAGAAGATATGCAACGTCGTCTTTTTCAAGCGAAATTTCTCTTTCCGTCAGTTTGCATTCCTCGTCGGTTGTGCCAACTAAAAGCCTGCGTTGCCAAGGGATGATAAAAATAACACGTCCATCATCTGTTTCTGGAATCAAAATCGCTGTATCACCTGGCATTAAATCTCTTGGCAAAACAATGTGTACGCCCTTACTAACGCGCATTCTTGCTGCTGCTTTTGGGTTTGCCAATTGCCTAACATGGTCAGAAAAAGGACCTGTGGCGTTGACAAACAGCTTTGCGCGAATGGTATAATCCTCGTCTTGAAGTGTTTCACGAACTTTTAAACTCGTCAGTACCCCCTCAGTATTTTGGACAAAACCAAGCGTTTCGACGTGATTTACTAGGACAGCACCCTTAGCATCTGCCGTTTTAGCAATGGCTAAAGCATAACGTGCATCGTCAAATTGTCCATCAAAATACAAAACAGCCGATTTCAAACGGTCTCCTTTGAGTTCGGGTATTCGGCGCAAAGTCGTTTCTTTAGAGAGCCATTCACTGGGCGCAAGGTTAGTTTTGCCTGCCAACCAATCATAAATTTTAAGACCAATACTATAATAAAACCCTTCCCACCAAGAATAGCAAGGGGTCAAAAGAGCCAAAGGTTGGGCTAAATGGGGAGCATTTTTGATAAGGGTTTTACGTTCGTTTAAGGCTTTATTGACCATGCGAAACTGCTCCAAACTCAATTTTTTGACGGCTTGTTCAAGATATCGAACACCACCATGAAATAATTTTGTGGATTTAGAAGATGTAGCTGACGCAAAATCATCGCGCTCAATCAGCACCACCTTTAAACCACGCAAAGCGGCATCTAAAGCACAACCAAGTCCTGTTGCGCCGCCACCGATGACGCATATATCAAATTCTTCATGTTCCAGTTGGGCAAGGTTTTTCAGACGGTTCATATTCTAAATTTTCGAATTGGATTTATAAAAAACAGTTTACCGAATTTTTATTAGAAAGACACATAAATGTCGTTGATTTACAATGAGTTTCTAATTCATTTGCAAAAATATGTCTAAACATTTAATTTTGCATCATGAAAGCAGAAAATGCCATACTCGGTCAGATTCAAGACCCACATCTTAAAGCAATTATCAATATTGAGCTAACAAATGGTTGGCAGAGCAATATCCAAGATAATTTTTTCAAATCTTATCAACTGTCACATCAACAGTACAATATCTTACGGATACTGAGGGGGCAACATCCAGAAGGTGTGAGCGTCAATGATATCAAGCGGCGTATGATTGACAAAATGTCAAATGTCAGTCGTTTGGTTGAAAAACTAAAACAGAAGGGCTACGTCGAGCGCGTCGAATGTGAAGATGACCGCCGCGTTGTGTTTGTTCATTTAACTAAAATAGGTAATACCGTTTTAAATGACATTGATAAAACAATAGCTATAAACCTCGCTGCTTTTAGCCGCATCAGTGTTGAAGAGGCCGAAGAACTAAGTCGCATTCTTGAAAAATTACGCGATGATAATGCAGATGAAGAAGCAGAAGATTGTCCAAAAATGTAAATAATAGATTTAAAATCGTATGACAATGAACGGTTAAAGAGCGGAAAATCTTAACTTGAGGAATTAAAATGCAAAAATAAAGCCTTGTAATCAATCACAATAGATTGACTTACAAGGCTTTATTTTTGTGCTCCCGCCTGGGCTCGAACCAGGGACCCCCTGATTATGAGTCAGGTGCTACTAACCAACTGAGCTACAGGAGCTAAAAACTGGCGCAAATGTAAAAACTACTTTCATCATTTGCAACAGTTTTTGAAAAAAGACTTAGTGATGATGTCCCCCTTCGCCATGGACGTGTTGATGCGCTATTTCTTCAGCCGTTGCATCGCGTACACCTGCGACTTCACCTATGAAATACAAATCAACACCAGCCATAGGGTGATTGAAATCAACTATAACGCTTTCTGTCTTCACTTCAGAGATGATACCTTGCATCATATTGCCGTTTTCGTCTTGCAAAGGCAACACTTCACCTTCAACAAAAACATCATCAGGGTTCATTTCGCCTAAGTTGAAAGCCGATTTTGGGATTTCAGCCACAGATTCAGCATCGTATTCACCGTAAGCATCGCCCGCAGGAATACCAAATTCGAAAGCGTCTCCCAATTTTTTACCTTCTAAATTTTGTTCAAACATCGGAATCATAGCACCGATGCCATGAATATAGCCAAGAGGTTCACCCCCCTCAGTACTTTCAATTAATTGTCCGCTGACCGTACCTTCACGGAGCGTATAGTGGCATAAAACCACCTTGTTTTGTTCAATAACCATCTGAAAATGGAGAATTAAAGAGATGAAAAGATTTTTTGAAGGCGCAAAGTTATGGTTTTTAACAGCGGCAAAAAAATCCAGCCCATTATTTTATCAAATTATTTTCCAAATCAGCGTTTTTATACTACTTTCGCCGTGATTTCGAGATTGAAAATTCGTTATTCTCTAACAACGAATTCCGAATAACAATTAACGAATCTCGAAAAGGGGGATTAGCTCAGTTGGTAGAGCGCTTGCATGGCATGCAAGAGGTCATCGGTTCGAACCCGTTATCCTCCACATAAATAAACGCAACTTATTGCAAATCAGATGTTTACAAGGTTAATGCAAGCATACAAGAAGACAAGCCAAACAACATTTCTCCAATAGTCTTTCCTTTAAGCGGCGATAAGTCGTGTTTATATCGCAACAGAAATCCGATTTTTCACTGTAACTTTCATGGACTTAAAAGCAGTAGCTTTTGGGACAACGAAACAAATAAAAATATGATAACAGAACAAGACAAAATATTCATGCGCAAAGCCATAGCACAGTCATTTGAGGGTATGAGACGCGGCGAAGGCGGTCCATTTGGCTGTGTGATTGTGAAAAACGGCGAAATAATAGGACGCGGCAACAATCGTGTTTTGATGAATAATGATCCAACGGCACATGCAGAAGTGACTGCTATTAGAGACGCGTGTCATAATATTCAACATTTTCAATTGGACGGCTGCGTCGTTTATACTTCGTGTGAGCCTTGCCCGATGTGTCTCGGTGCGATTTATTGGGCGAGACCCGATCGCATCGTTTATGCTTGCACGCGAGAAGATGCGGCGGCGATTGATTTTGACGACGAATTTTTATACGGTGAGTTTACAAAACCGATGTCGGAACGCCAAATTCCAATTCAGCCGCTGCTGAGAGAAGAAGGTTTGGCAGCGTTTCAAGAATGGAAAATGAAGCAGAATAAAACGCTTTATTAGTTGATAATGGATAATTATTATCCGTTATCCATTATCAACTATCCATTATCATTTAACTTTTCTGCCTTTCCATGTATATGTTTTTTTAAAATTGGC
>JAYTUR010000570.1:0-1521 GCA_043744475.1 Saprospiraceae bacterium
AAATAACAGACCCCCTCAGTATCCGCAATGACTGTATGCGCCCCTTTGAGTAAGATATTGATTTTCAAAGACTTAGCTTTGTTACGCAACAATTCTAAACGGTTAAAATCATTTTCTGCTTTGCCAAACAACCTTTCAAACTCTTTAGGATGTGGTGTTAAAATGGAGTTTTTAGGAATTAAACTCAACCATTCTGGATGTTCTGAAAGGATATTCAAAGCATCAGCATCTAATACCATTGGGCGTTTCGATTGTTCCAAATACCCCCTCAGTACATTTGCTGCTTTTACACCTTTTCCAATGCCACAACCCATGCCAATCGCTGAATAGATTTGATTATCAATGACTTGTGATAGTTCTGTTTCGTTTTTATCTGCTAGGATAATCGCTTCAGGAAGCGATATTTGCAGTATCAACCGATTGCACAGAGGCGTTTGGACGGTCAATAACCCAACGCCTGAACGCATACAAGCGCGTGCAGCTAAAACAGCTGCACCTGCCATGCCGCCACTGCCGACGACTAAAAGTGCATGACCATAAGTGCCTTTATGGTCAAATTTTTGACGTTTTTTTAAAAGAGGTTGAATAAAATCAGGCGTAACAAAAACATTTTTCACATCTATTTTTTCTAAAAATGCTGGATGTAAACCAATGCTTTTGTATGCAAAATGGGTGATAAATTGTTCATTTTCAGGCAATAGAAACGCCAATTTGGGTATTTCAAAAGACAATACATGTGCCGCTTTTAGTACAGCTCCCCCCTCAGTATGTTTATCAGAAAACAAGCCTGAAGGTATATCCACTGAAACTATCTCAGCCTCAGATTGATTCAGATAGTCAAATAGTGTAGCCCAATAGCCAGTAACAGGTCGTGTTAAGCCACTACCTAAAATGGCATCAATGATAATCACGTTGTTAGGAAGAGTAGGGAAACCCTTATTTTCCAAAATAGACCCCCTCAGTATAGAAGGGTCTAAGTTTTGAATTTTTGCTAAGTTTTTTAAAAAATCATTTGTTTCATTTTTAGAAACGCAACAAATATAAACCTGGACATCATACCGCAAGCAATGCAAAAAACGAGCGATTGCCAGGCCATCACCCCCATTATTACCCGTGCCACAAAATATGAGAATTGGTCTTTGTGCATCATAAATCGTTGGAAACCAATCGGTAAATACGGAAGAAGCGCGTTCCATCAAGTTGTAAGATGAAATCGGTTCGTTTTGAATGGTGAACAAATCCCATGCACGAATTTGGTTTGCTGTTAAAAGAATCATAGTTGTTGTTTATTGAATTTACAACAAAGTAACGAGTAAATTATAGAATGGTCAAAAACTAAAAACGCAGTTGTCATGAAAAAAAATTGTGCGTAGCTAAACAGATTGCTTCGTTCCTCGCAATGACGAGCAACCAATAACGAACAAAAAGAAAGCCCGCTTGTTTGTGACAAGCGGGCGAATCGGTATGTGGGATTATAATCTGTCAGGCGGGAAGCCGAGCAAATTATGTTATTGTAAATGT
>JAYTUR010000571.1:0-5816 GCA_043744475.1 Saprospiraceae bacterium
TATCTGTCAATCTGTCGTTGGCAGCCTACAAGTTGTTGTTGAAATTGATAAAAGCGTTCGCCCAAAAATGGTGACATTGCCAAACGGTTATGGTTTACAATTTAAAGACAATGCTCCTGTGGGTCCACAACTCAATATGCTGACACCGAGTCATAATTGTGAACCATTTACAAAAACACCTTTTCATAAATATGTACCCGTTAAAATCCTAAAATTAGATAACTAAAAGCCTTAAGGGACGTTATTCGTCGGTAATAAATAATTTGAAACCCTACATAAATTCTAAAAGCGCAATCACTCACTGTTTCTCGCCACGCTCGAAAAGCGTACAAGTATAATATCTATCGGGTTGAACCTATTTTAAAGAAAAAATCAAAGATTTTTTCTTTAAAATAGGTTCAACCCTTAAAAAAAATGAAAAGCACGCTTTTTGAGCGAAGCGAAAAACAGTGAGTGACTGTAAATATATTTTATGTAGGGTTTTAAAATAAATAAAACACCTCTAAATAAATAAGCATGAAAAAGGGAAAAAATATCCGCGTATTATGTGTCTTTTTGTTTTTAAACTCATACGCTCTATCCGCACAACAAACAGGTTATGCGTGTTATTATTCTGATAATTTATGCGGTAGAAGGGTTGCAAGAGGTGAAAAACTCGATTGTCAAAAGTTAACAGCGGCGCATCTGAAATATCCATTCGGCACTAAAGTACGTGTCACCAACCTCGACAATGACAAAAGCGTCATCGTTACCATCAACGATAGAGGACCTTACAGCAAAAAAGACATCATAGATTTGACACCAGCGGCGGCAAAAAAGATAGGATTGACAAAGGGTTTAGGTCGAGTAAAAGTTAAAATACAGAAGGTTGTGGATTAGCCATTAAATCGCCATACGTGGCAATGGTGCAACATCTTGACCAACAAAACCACCTTCTAAATACTTGAAAAAAGCGGCTGTGGCAATCATACCTGCATTGTCGGTGCAATATTGAAAACTCGGAATGTAAATTTGCCACCCCTCAGTATGTCCCGCTTGTGTCAAGGCTTCGCGCAAACCTGAATTGGCAGATACGCCGCCCGCAATAGCCACTTCCGTTATACCCGTTTCTTTTGCTGCTTTTTTCAATTTTTTCATCAAAATAGAAATGATGCGTGTTTGTATCGAAGCACAAATATCATTCAGATTCTCCGCTACGAATTGCGGATTTTCCTTTTGTTTCTTTTGTAAAAAGTATAAAATAGCGGTTTTTAAACCACTAAAACTAAAATTCAAGCCTTCAATATTGGGTTCTGTAAAATCAAAACGGGGTGTTCCCAATTTCGCTAATTTGTCAATAATAGGGCCCGCTGGATAGCCCAATCCCAATATTTTTCCTGTTTTATCAAACGCTTCTCCAGCTGCATCGTCTGTTGTCTCGCCCAGCACTTCCATACTGAGGGGGGTATTCACACGTACAATTTGAGTATGTCCACCCGAAACGGTTAAGCATAAAAACGGAAACTTTGGGCGTGGTGCTTCCGCAAAATGCGCCAAAACATGTGCGCTCATGTGGTTCACCTCAATCATCGGCACGTCCAAAGCCAAAGCAAATGCTTTTGCAAACGATACACCGACCAGCAGAGAACCCATCAAACCCGGCCCACGTGTGAACGCCACGGCATCAATATCGTGTTTTGAGACATGCGCTTTTTTCAACGCTAAATCAACCGTTGGTACGATATTCACTTGATGCGCTCGTGAAGCCAATTCCGGCACAACACCACCATATTGCTCATGCACCGTTTGATTGGCAACACAATTGCTTAGAATTTCGATATTTTCGCTTGAAAAAGCGTCATTTGGGTGCGAAAGAATACCCCTCAGTACCGCAGCAGAAGTATCGTCACAAGAAGATTCAATGGCGAGAATCGTGACGATGTTTGGAATTTTAGTCTTGATAGTTAGCATACACAGTTGAAAAGTTATAAAAAAGCTAATTAGGCGGTGCAAAAATACAGCATCAAGGCGAGAATCCGTTTAAGAATAAAAGCAAAAACAAATTCGTAAATTTGTGTCTTCAAAATCCTACAAAATATTTTAGTAAAATGAAAAATACAATTTTAATCCTTTCCCTTCTTTCAGCAACCTTTTTCTCTTGTTCAAAAAAGAACGTTGATAAAACGACAACAGTTCAAATCAAAAAAGAGACGATTAATACACCTTCAAAAACAAACGTGGAACAAAATAAGGGTTTAGAACCCGCATTGCCAATTGTTCCAACCGTTCGATTACTGGCTAAAATAGACCGAACGCCTTGTTATGGCAAATGTCCCGTTTTTACGATTGAATTGTTTGACGACGGCACAGTGAAGTATAACGGCGTAGCTTTTGTGGACAAAAAAGGTACATTTACGGCACAGGTGACACCTGAATTTATGGCTCAAATTCAATCTAAAGCATTGTCTGTCAAATATTTATCTTTTGAAAACAAATATCCAATTGCGCCAGTCGTCATTGCCGATTTACCAATCACAACAACCTTTATCCGAATTGGTAATGAGGACAAACAAATTACGGACAACTTCGACGCACCGCGTGACTTGATTGATTTTGAAAATTGGTTGGTACAACAATTTGAGAAATTAAATTGGCAGAAAGAAGGTTAAAACATAAATCCAACATTAAAAGCCCAAAATTTATAACCATTGAGTTTATACACCATGATAGGCGTATGGCTGATTCCCAATGTCAAATAATAGTTTCTAATGGGCACATTTGCCCCAACTTCAAGGATAAGCGGAAAGCCCACATCTTTAGGTCTATCATTCAGATTCATACTGGCTACTGCAATAGAGCCTTCAAAATAAGGTCGAAACCAACCCGAAAGACTGCTGTAACGCAACCCAAAAGAAGCAGAAGGGATTGATTTTTTGTCAATATTACTGCTGTATGTGAAATAATTGAAGGCAAATTTGGCAAATATATTTCTATTCATTCCCGACAAAGGATACAAGCCATAAAGTTTAAAAGCAAACGAACTTCTGACGGCTGCTGCATCAATGGCATTGTCATAATTAAGAGCTATAACACCTGCATTGATGCCTGTAAATATCTTTCTGGTGATTTTTGATTTAAGTAAGCCACCATTTGGAATCCCTTTCTTTTTATTGTAAAGACTGACATAAGTGCTCAAACTCTTCTGTGAATAAGTAAAGTTTTTACTCGGCTGTGTGATAAACCTTTTGTCGTTCAACAAATAGCCTAACGTATCCAGATAGTCATCATAAATATGCGTATAAGTTGTAAAATAGCTCGTGTGGATAATGCGACTATTTTGCTGATTCACCAATGATGCTAATGCATTTGAATCTACCGTTACGGTACAATATTGCGGCGGCAATTCTCTCAAAACACCACCTTTTTCTGCAAAATAGTACGTAAAACCCTCTCGATTGGTCATTTTGTAAAGCCGAACCGTGCCATGAACCAATTTGTGCAGAAAAACGGTATCCGTCTTACGTCCTCTTTCATTGTCCTTCATCAACCTTTGTTGGGTTTCAGCAATAGAAATGGTTTGATATTTATAAAAAGGGAAATTGACTATTTTCGTTTCAAAGACATTATCATCCAAAATGAACCCCCTCAGTAATTGAGGCGTATAAGCGGTCGGTTTATCGTCTTTTTGCTTCTTAAATTTGATGGCTTTGGAGTCGTAGATATTGGAAATATAACCTTTAATCGTATCATTTGAAGAAGTGATTATAAGCGATTTGTAATAGGTATCTTGACCAAATGTAACTTGCAACACGAATAGACTGAAAAAGAGGAATGAGTATTTCATAAGCGTTGTTTAGGTTATATTGCCATCAAATGAAGTGAAAAGGAATAAAATGCACTGATTTTCGCTCAAAAATACAAAATTCCAAGACGTTACAACGCTTGGAATTTTGTTAAAAATCAAATAAATCCTAAAATCTGTTTGAATCTGTGATTTATGCTACTGCTGCTGGCATCGCTATATCAGACATCATTTGCTGCAAATGCCCATTTTTCACTTCTTTTTCACGGTCCGCAATCGCAATGAATTGGTCATACAAATCATTCAAATTGTAGTTTTCAACTGGAAAACCCAATAATTGCAAGCGATAACGCAATGCTGCACGACCACTCCGTGCTGTCAAGACAATGCTCGATTCAGAGACACCGACATCTAACGGATTGATGATTTCGTAGTTTTCACGGCATTTAATCACACCGTCTTGATGAATACCTGATGAATGTGCGAAGGCATTTGACCCGACAATCGCTTTATTGGGTTGCACCATCATCCGCATTTTTTCACTCACCAATCTACTGAGGGGGTACAATTGTTCCGTTTGAATATCGGTATAAAGACCCAATTCTTTGTGTTGACGCATCACCATCACCACTTCTTCAAGGCTTGTGTTGCCCGCCCGTTCGCCAATACCGTTGATAGTACATTCTATCTGACGGGCACCGCTTGAGACGGCTGCAATAGAATTAGCCGTTGCCAAACCTAAATCGTTGTGACAATGCGCTGAAATAGTTGCTTTATGGATATTTGGCACATTATCCACCAAATATTTAATCAAACGACCATATTGTTCAGGCAAACAGTAGCCTGTTGTGTCAGGAATATTGACCACCGTAGCACCCGCTTTGATGACGGCTTCGACCAATTTTGCTAAAAATTCAGGGTCAGAACGACCTGCATCTTCACAGAAAAACTCGATGTCTTCAACCGATTTTTTAGCATATTTAGTTGCCCAAATTGCGCGTTCGATGATTTCTTCACGTGTCGAATTAAATTTATGAACAATATGGAAATCACTTGCGCCAATACCTGTATGAATACGTGGATATTTAGCATATTTTAAAGCTCCCGCCGCCGCATCAATATCTTTTTGGACCGAACGGCTCAAAGCACAAACGGTAGCGTTTTTAATGATTTTAGAAATCTGTGTAACGGAGTCGAAATCACCCGGACTTGAAATCGGAAAACCTGCTTCGATGATGTCAACACCCAATTCTTCAAGCGCCCTGGCTATTTCTAATTTCTCAGGAAGGTTCAATTTACAGCCCGGCACTTGTTCGCCGTCGCGTAAGGTTGTGTCAAAAATTTTAACTTTATCTGCCATTATTTATTATTTTTATGATTCGATGTCTGTAACTGTAGCATTAAGAACATAAATTTACGGCGAACGTTCGCTGCCACATAAGCAAGTTTGGATACGCACTACGTCTTCAAATAGAATTATGAACTACTCAAAACATTGATTATCAACTACTTATTACTTAATTTAATACGATGCCTACTCCCATACAAGATAACTTGTTTCAACTGATCAAGACCTTAGAGAAAGCCGAAAAGCGCAATTTTCGGCTCTATGTCACCCGTAATCAGTCAAGCGAAGACCTGAAATTCTTACACTTGTTTGATGTCCTCGATAAATCAAAGGAGTATGATGAACCGACAATTTTTAAGAAAGTCCCAGATATTAGAAAGGAGCAATTGTCGAATCTGAAAGCGCATTTGTACAAACAGTTGCTCACGTCGTTGCGGCTTTTGCATAAAAATAAAAATGCTGACATTGATATTCGTGAACACCTTGACTATGCTAAAGTATTGTATAACAAAGGTTTATACATCCAGTCGTTGCGTATTTTGAACAAAGCCAAAGACATGGCAAATACCAATCACCAGTATTTTTTGAAATTGGAAATTGTAGAGTTTGAGAAACTCATCGAGAGCCGCCACATCACCCGCGCACATGACGGACGGGCCGATGAACTCGCCGAAGAGTCAGAAGAAA
>JAYTUR010000572.1:0-1519 GCA_043744475.1 Saprospiraceae bacterium
AATTACTGAGGAAGTGACCGTTAACAAAGACGGGTCGGGTAATTATATCAGTACGATTAATGCAACTAAGCTGTCTGAGCAAATGAAAATGTTAGCAGCATTTGATACAACAGGTGAAATGGTGCCAAAGCTCAAATATTCGCTTGATTCGACCTTTGCTGAAACGTTTAAAAAATATGCTAAAATTAAAGGTATTTCTAATGTTAAAGTGGATACCTCAGTAGCATATATATATAAGGTGACTTTGGATTACAAAGATGTGAAGGCACTCAATGACGTTGTTAATATAGATAAGAAAGGTGCAGACAGACAAGATTTATATGCTTGGGAAAAAGGGCAGCTATCACGCAAAGATGCCGCATTGAATCTTGACGACATGAAAATGGAAGACGATTCGCAAAAAGAAATGGCAAAATCTATGTTGGAAGGCATGAAATACACTATTATTTTCAATCTGCCAGGAAAGGTTAAGAATTCTGTCAATAAAGAAGCAAAAATCAGCGACAACAAAAAAACGGTGACATTGGCGTGTAGCTTACTCGATGTGATGGACAAAAAAGTGAGTTTGGGCAATGAAGTCAAATATAAATAAAATACTTTTTTGAATAATCATACATCCGCAACTTGTCAAACGAGTTGCGGATTTTTTTTATATGAAAAAGCAATGCCCTTTTTAGCGAATATTCGTTTGTTTTTTCTTACATTTATCCGTTTTTCATCCCCCTCAGTATAAAAAACATTTATTCCAGTTTTTTTGAATTTTTCGAGAAAACTTAAACAACACAATATGAAACTAACCAAATTACTTCTTTCGCTCTTAGCGACCATCGGTTTAACGTGGTTTCTAAATACGCCACAAAACATCAAAGGGACACCGATTCCCGCATTCGGCAGCCTATTCAGCCCTTTTCAAGGGTTTTGGCACAACGCCAGGCCGCTCAATGAACATCCAGGCAATCAAATGGCGCAAGGCATTAAAAATAATGTCAAAGTGGTCTATGATGACCGCCTAGTGCCACACATCTTTGCCGAAAACATTGAAGATGCGTTCTTTGTTCAAGGCAACCTCCATGCGGAAAATCGCTTGTGGGAAATGGATTTTATCACACGTGCTGCGGGCGGACGACTGTCTGAAATTCTCGGCGATAGGCCCATTCGAGTAGGTCTTTCGACAATTGATGTTGACAAACTGCAACGTCGGCGCGGCATCACTTTGGGTGCTGAAAAAACCGTGCAAGAATGGCAAGCCGAGCCTGAAACATGGGCATTGATTAACGCTTACTGCATGGGTGCAAATGCCTTTATTGGCAATTTAGACCCCAGAGATTATCCGATTGAATACAAAATTTTAGGTGCAAAACCGGAGTTGTGGACACCCATGCGTATGTCTTTATTGGCTGCGTACATGGCTATGGATTTGGCTCTCGCCGAAAACGATGTGCAAGCCACTAATGCTAAAGCCTTGTTTGGTCGTGATTTTGACTTTATTTACCCCGAAACTTCTCCTGAACAACAACCC
>JAYTUR010000573.1:0-5809 GCA_043744475.1 Saprospiraceae bacterium
TGGCGGGAACACAATTTTATAAGGGTGCTATGTCGTCAGATTTGGGTGGTGCGCTAACTTCTATCATGGATATTGGGCTGCGAAAAGGCAATAATGAACGTCGTGAATCACAAGTGAGCATCGGATTGGTCGGTACAGAGTTGGGTACTGAGGGGGCGTTTTCTAAAAATTCAAAAGCCTCTTATTTGGTGCATTATCGCTATTCAACAATTGGGTTACTGGCAAAAATGGGTGTTCCATTAGGCGACGAAGAAATTCAGTTTCAAGATTTAAGCGTGAATTTGAACTTTCCGACTAAAGCTGCAGGCACTTTCAACGTTTTTGGTATGTATGGAACGAGTGAAAACCTGTTTACACATTTACCGAATCGGACAGATTGGAAAGTAGATAAAGACAGTCAAGACATTACTTTTACGAATAAAATGGGTGCAGTCGGTATGCGACATGAACTTTCATTGGGGCGAGGTCATCTTTCAACGGTTGTCGCTTATTCCGCTTTAGAAAATGAGCGTTCATCTGTTAGTTTTTCTTTGAATAATGTGCCTGTTGTTATTCAAAGTGTTAAGAATCAACCCTCAAAATTGTTTTTGAAATCGGTTTATAATTATACGCTTAATGCAAAACAAAACCTAAAAATGGCTTTTGTGGCTCGAAAAGACGATTTTCAATACACTCAAACGTATAAAGCAGGTCAAACGAATAGTGTTGTTCCCGCTAATCAGTCGAGTTGGTGGTTGCAGCCTTCCGTTGCGTGGCAAGGTAGATGGACAGCAAATTGGTCAACAGATATAGGTGTGCGCTTGGTTCAATGGAATAATTTGTCGAATCATAAACAAAATCAAACAAATTTTGAGCCGACGGCAAATGTTCAATACCTTTTCGCCAATAGTTCAAATTTGACCTTGGGTTATAGTTTGCAAAGCCAAATGGTATCGCCTCAGTTTGCCATTCCTGCGGAATTAGGTTCTCTAAATGGAACGGATATCGAAAAAATCTCAAAATCTCAAAATCTCAACTTAGGCTATCGTTTCAAATTATCGAAAAATTTGTTGGCGAATATTGAAGCGTATTATCAATCCATTTTTAAAGCATCTATTTTCACTCTGAACGCTTACGAAGTAGGTAATGAGGGTCTTACTGGAGGATATGGGATTATTTCAGAAGGGCGCAATGCGGGCATCGAAATTGATGTACAACAACAACTCAACAAAGGTTTTTATTGGCGTGCTAATGTCTCAATTTTTGATGCAAAATACAAAACGGGTACGCAATGGACTGATACACAATTCAATGGGCATTATATTTCTAACTTATTAGTGGGTAAAGAATGGGCTATGGGTGCATTGAAAAATAAGTTTTTAGGTGTGAATTTACATACTATACTGAGGGGGGGATATTATGACGCTTACAGTCATCAAAACCTAAAAGATTACTTTCGGACGGATTTGAATGTGTATTGGAAACGCAGTCATAAGCGTTATTCTTCGACCGTTCAGTTGGATTTACAAAATGTATCCAATCAACAAAATGAAGGTTGGCGTTATTTTGACAAGCGTCAAGGTCGTACCGTTACGCAGTATCAATTGGGTTTGATACCGAATTTGGCTTATAAGGTGGAGTTTTGAGCCAAGAGTTTACGGATTTTACGAATTAACTAATTACGACCTAACACATACGTCGTAATTAGTTAATTCGTTGAATCCTTAAATTGGTGGGTCGTTGATTTTGTAAAACCCGTTAATCGACGCGGTTTATTCCAAAATCCATTCTCATTTCTCGTAATCGGTTTAAATCCCTTAGTTCATCGTATTTTTGCACTAAAAATTAAAAAAATGAGCAATTTGAATATTCCCGATACGCGTAAACTCGCTGCTAAAAAACGCATTGCGCTTATCGCTCACGATAATAAAAAGCCTGAACTTATCGAATGGGCAATATATAACAAAACAATTTTGGAAAACCATGAACTCTATGGTACAGGCACGACAGGGCGATTAATCGAAGAGGCTTTGGGACAACCTGTTGTACGCCTTTTAAGTGGGCCATTAGGTGGTGACCAACAAATAGGCGCAATGGTTGCGGAAAACCGAATTGATTGTATGATTTTCTTTTGGGACCCGATGGAAGCACAGCCACATGATCCCGATATTAAAGCCCTTTTGCGCTTAGGTGTCGTGTGGAATATTCCTTTCGCTTGCGACCGTGCAACCGCTGATTTTTTGATGACTTCACCTTTGATGCACGAAGAATATGAGGTCAGATTACCGAATTATGGGACGTATTTGAAGCGTAATGTGAAATGATTTTATTAATAACACAGCACCTATGTGTTTCAAAAAGAAAACTTTATGAATCAAGGCTTTATCTTCGATATGGACGGCACAATGGTGGACAATATGATGACGCACCACCGTGCTTGGCAAATAAAATTACGAGAATTGGGTATGGATATGTCGCTGCAAGAGGTGCATCGCACCATTCACGGCAAAAATGAGGAAATCATTGAAAGGCTGTTTGGTGATCGATTTACACCCGAACAACGGCGGCAAATCGCCGGTGAAAAAGAAGAACGTTACCGCGAAGTTTTTCTACCTAAACTGAAATTGATTGGTGGTTTACACGACTTTTTGATGGATTGTTTATCCAAAAATATACCCCTCAGTATTGGCACGGCTGCGCCACTTGCCAATGTTAATTTTGTAATGAATAACCTCAATTTGCATTCTTTTTTCAAAAAAGTGGTCAATTCTGATGATGTTTCTTTAGGAAAACCCAATCCTGAAGTGTTTGAAAAAGCGGCGGCGGGCATAGGCATACCCCTCAGTAATTGTCTCATTTTTGAGGATTCACCGACGGGTGCGACAACGGCTTTTAATGCGGGTTGCCCTGTTGTTGTCGTTTTGACCACACATAAACGAGAGGAGTTTGAACACTTGCCGAATGTGGTAAAATATATAAATGACTATACCGAAATTACGGTTGAAGAAGCGTTGGGGTTTATTGGAGAAATGGTCAAAAATTGACCCCCTCAGTATTTAACCCCCAATCGTCGTCATACTTTCCATTGCGCCAATACTTGTAAAACGCCTTGATTCTGCTTCGAAACCGTCTTTTGCGCGGTTGTTCAAAGCATCTTGCAAGGCGACTTGGAGTTGTTCATCAGTTGCTCCTTCACGCATAAGGTCTTTCAAATTCATCACACCCTCATCATAGAGACAGGTTTTCAAAACGCCTTGTGGGGTGATGCGAATGCGGTTGCAACTGCCACAAAAAGTACGACTGTATGCAGCGATGATACCGACTGTCCCTTGATGTCCTGGAATACCGTAATTGTAAGAAGTAGAGTGGGGTTCGTCTTCAATTTTATAGGTTTCGGGGTAAAATTCCTTGATTTTTCCTAAAATTCGTTGCCAATGCCAATGCAATGTGTCGTAGTGCGCCTCGCCACCATTGAACGGCATTTCCTCAATAAAACGGACTGAAACAGGATATTGTCGCGTTAATTCGACCATCGGAATTAAGTCCACATCGTTTTTACCTTCCATCACGACGGAGTTGATTTTAACGGGGATGTCGTGTTTCAATAGCAATTCGAAAGTCTTCCAAACTTTATGAAATTCATCACGGCGAGTCACTTCATAAAAACGTTTTGGGTCAAGTGTATCTAGGCTTAAATTAACCGATTTGATGCCCAATGCTTTCAACTCCGGTACAAAAGGGGCAGTTAATGTGCCATTTGTCGTCAAATTTATCGTTTTAATACCTTCCGTTTCGGCAAGACCCCTCAGTAAAAGCATCAAATCTTTGCGCACAAACGGCTCGCCGCCTGTGATACGCACCTTTTCGATGCCCACTTTTGCCATTGCTCGCATCATGCGCAACATCTCCTCATAACTCATCAAAACTTGACGTGGTACAAAGTCAATGCCTTCTTCGGGCATACAATAAAAACACCGCAAGTTGCAACGGTCGGTTACAGCAAGGCGGACATAATTGATGATTCTGCCGTGGTTGTCGTATAGCATTGATTTTAAATTATTTATGTTGTTGAGAAAGAACTCGCTCAACTGTATTTTTATTAAAGTAATAGAAAAAGTCATCTTAAAGTTTATCGAGACGGCTTTTCGTTTTTAATTTGACGAAAATTAAACACTTTTCCAACCTTCCGACCCAAATCGCAACGACTCTGGATAGGGAAAAACATCAATCACATCACCTTTTTTAAGGCGTTCTTTGACGCTATTCCAATAGCGGGCTTCGAACAATTCGGGATGTTTTTCAAGGAAATAAGTCCTTTGTTCGATATTTGTGAATAAAAACGGCGGAAATTCTTCAGGAAAAATATCTTTTTCACCCACATAATACCATGCCTCGCTTGACATTTCGTCGTCGTGGCTGCGTGATTGCGGAATGTCTCTAAAATGGCAATCTGTAATCCATTCAATCTCATCATAATCGTAAAAAACGACGCGTTTCAGTTTCGTTACACCAAAGTTTTTCATCAATAAATCGCCTGGGAAAATATTTGCCGCAGCTAATTGTTTCAAGGCTTTGCCGTAGTCATTAAGCACTATGCGCATATCCTCGGGCGATGCGTTTTCGAGGAAAAGATTGAGTGGCACCATTTTTTTTTCGACATAAAGGTGCTTAATTTCTACTTTATCCCCCCTCAGTATAACTTTGGATTTTGCGATTTTTCTTAATTCTGCAAGCAATTCTGGCGCAAAACGGTCTTTTTCGACGACAAAATTCTCAAAAAGATGCGTATCTGCCAATCGCCCAACGCGGTCATGTTGCGTGACGAGGGCATATTTTTGTTTGACGATTTTTTCAGAAGTGTTTTTAGGCGGTGCAAAATTGTCTTTAATGACTTTAAAAACCATATTGAAAGAGGGCAATGTAAAACAAGACATAACCATGCCTTTGATACCCGGCGCGAAGTCAAATTTCTCCTCAGGTTTTTGTTCCAGTTGCTCTAAAAAATTGCGATACATCTCCGTTTTACCATGTTTTTCAAAGCCCAAAGTCGTGTATAATTCGCTCAAAGGCTTGTGTGGCAAAATGGATTTCAAGAACTCCACCATTTCGCTCGGAATATCCACTTCTACAAGGAAATGCGAGCGATAATAGGTGAAAATGGAGGCAATATGGTTGTATTCAAGCAACAATGCATCGGCATAAACGCCGCGCTCTTCATGCAAAAAAGGAATAATAAAGGGATGAGTTTCGCCACCTAAAAAAGCTCTGCCGACGAGATACGCTCCTGTGTTGCGATAAAAAACAGAGCGTAAAACTTCGAGACGTGTGTTTTCATCGGTTTTATATCTTGAGAGTAATTTTTCGTGTATTTTATTTGTTATTAACTCAATATCTCTTTCATAGTCCTCATAAGGCACGTCAAATTGAAAATCTTTGAACAATTGAGAGACGAGTTCCTCGGCAGATTGATTGGCATAATAGGTGTGATAAATCGGTCGTGAAGACTTCAAACTCATTTTATCATGCGATGGCAAAACGAACATCAACTCACGGTCAACGCTTAAACCCTTGTGAATATGGCGATAAACAGAGTTGAAAAACGTTTCGGCGATGTCTTTATAGTAAAGGTTCAACACCAATTCCTCATACATGGCTTTCGCTGCGCGCCACGTGTTGCGGTCTTTAAAACGGTCTGCCAACATTTCAGACAACCGACTGCGCGTATCACTGACCGCTTGACGGTATAAGGTCAAACGCTCCGTTTGGTCGGCTTGCAAACCATGCCAATCGCGGCTTTCAAATCGCAATCTGGCTAATTTATTAATGCCTC
>JAYTUR010000574.1:0-5788 GCA_043744475.1 Saprospiraceae bacterium
CACCATTGAAGCCGTATTCTGGAAAACCCCAATGTCCATAAATCAAAACATAATCAAAAAAGATATTAGAAATGGTTTCAGTTAAGGTGGCTATGATTAGGAAACGACTGTTATTGGTCGCAATCAATAAAACATTGCACAACTGAAACAACATTAACATCGGCAAACCTAAAACCCGAATCCTTAAAAAAGTGACCGCTTTGTCCGCTAATTCATTCGATTTCAAGGAATAATGCAGCATAAAAGAACCGACAGTATAAGACAAAACAATCCCAACTAAAGAAATTATCAGCGCAACACGAACGCCATTCCAAAAAAGTTTACTGATTTCTTCGGGTCTGTTCTCACCCGCCCTTCTACTGATGAGGGCTTGCAAACCGTTGTTCAAACCATAACCCATGACGGCAAAAATGAGGTAATAGACGCCTGTAATCCCGCCCGCCGCCAAGAGTTCACCGCTTTTATCGTAGTTGCCTAAGAAAAAGTTATTCGTAAAAAAGTTAAATTGTGGAATAAAAATAGACAAGCTAATCGGCAAAGCCAACAACATTATTTGACGATAACTGATGTTCAATCTTAAATCTACACGACTGGTTTTATTTTCCATAAATACACTTATTTCAATTACGGACGCAAAGGAAACGTTTTTTTCTGAAGTAAAAACAAAGCGTTTCCCTTCATTTTCGGGGCGTGTGTCTAATTTTATTTAGAAAGAGACTATAATAATTACTTTTGCACACATTAGAAAAAGCTTTGTCATAAATACTTAAACCATCTTATGAATTTTATTGATTGGATTGTATTGGTTTTAACGTTGGGTTGTATCGTCGCTTATGGACTATGGAAAGGACGTGCCTCGAATCGCAACATTGAAGGATTCCTATTGGCAGATAGACAGATGCCGTGGTATCACGTCACCTTGTCCGTCATGGCAACACAAGCAAGCGCAATAACCTTTCTTTCTGCACCCGGACAGGCTTATACCGACGGAATGCGCTTCGTTCAGTTCTATTTTGGCTTGCCTTTGGCGATGATTGTAATAGCGATTACGTTTATTCCCTTGTTCAAAAAACTAAAAGTTTTCACGGCTTACCAATTACTGGAAGAACGTTTTGACCTTAAAACGCGGGTTCTCACATCTTTTTTGTTTCTCATACCACGCGCCTTGTCAACCGGCGTAACCATTGCCGCACCTTCGATTATTTTGACAACGATATTGGGTTGGGATTTGTATTGGACAAATATACTGACGGGTACGGTGGTCACTTTATATTGCATGTTCGGTGGTTCAAAAACCATTTCTTATACGCAATTGCAACAGATGTTTGTGGTTTTAGGCGGTATGTTTATAGCGGGTTATATGGTCATACAACTGCTACCCGAAGGCATTGGCTTTACTGATACCTTGAAAATTGCGGGTAAAATGGGTAAAACCAACGTCATTGATTGGGAATTTGACCTCAACAACCGCTACAATGTTTGGTCGGGTTTGATAGGCGGTTTTTTCTTGCAACTCTCCTATTTTGGCACAGACCAATCGCAAGTCGGGCGTTATTTGTCAGGTGAATCCATCGGTCAAAGTCGTTTGGGTTTGTTGATGAATGGTATATTAAAAGTGCCCATGCAGTTCTTTATTTTGATGGTCGGTGCATTGGTTTTTGTATTTTATCAATTTGAACAACCACCACTTTTTTTCAATCAAACAGCTTTGCAAAAGGTTGAAGAGACCCCTCAGTATAAAAGCCTTTTAGAACGCAATACAAAGGTTTTTGGAGAGAAAAAAATTGCTGTAAACAACATGATTACTGCTATAAATGCAAAAAACGAAGCAGAAATCAATCAAAATATCGAACAGGTAACGGCATTAAATGCCCAAACAAACGCCTTACGAAAAGACGTAAAAGCCTTGATGCTCGAAAAAAATCCGTCGGAAGATGTGAACGACACCAATTATATATTCCTGTCTTTTGTCACCAAATATTTGCCTGTGGGTTTGGTCGGTTTATTGATTGCGGTCATATTGTTAGCGTCTATGGGTTCGATGGCATCAGCGTTTAGCTCATTGACTTCTTGTACGGTTGTTGATATTTATCAACGACTCATCAATCCGAATGGTTCAGAGCAGCATTATTATCAATTTTCACAATTAACGACATTAGGTTGGGGCATTTTTTGCATCATCGTTGCCCAATTCACTGCCAATATTGGCAGTTTGATTGAAGCCGTCAATATTTTAGGTTCATGGTTTTATGGGACGATTTTGGGTGTCTTTTTAGTCGCCTTTTACTTCAAAAGCGTTAAAGGTGGCTCCGTCTTTTGGGCAGCATTGTGTGCAGAAGCTATTGTTATTTATAGTTGGTGGGTGGATTTGACGGCTTTTTTGTGGCTTAATCTGATTGGATGTGTTCTGGTTATCCTATTTACTTTAATTTTTAATACTTTTAGGGAAATGTTTTTAAATAAAGCGTAACGGTTTATTTAAGACTAATAATAGGTTAAAAATATTTTTTTAAAATAAAACAATTTAAGTACATAACATCTATTTCAAAATGACGTATTGGATATACATGCAGTATCCTATACGTCATTTTTTCATGCGTTGGTAATTGTTAAAAAATATATTTGTGCAAAAAAACATACATCAGCATAATCTACTCTCCAAGTTTTTTACCTTTGCGGTTCTTTGGAGTCCATTTATCTTTAAACTTATGAAACGAAAGCATGTGCAGTCCATGAACTATACCGATTGGACAGAAGAGCAACATCGAGAATATCTCAGAACTAATGACCGTTATCTGGCTTATTACGCCCAGCATAACCCCCGCAGTATTGACCGTTTCATTCAAGAGTATGCGGCTATCAAATACGATATTTTTAAAAACATGGACGCTTACAAAAATGCTTACGAGTTACATAAAATGCAGTTTTTGAGCGATGCAGATAGATATATTGACATTATTCTTCAAAAAAAGCTCTTTAACTTACAATGTCAATGGCGCGCAGGCTTGGTTAAATTACCGCTCATAGATATTTGTGCGGACTTCATATATTGGCAACATCATATTCGTTCATGTCCTTTTATCGCACCCATTACTCCCGAAGAATTGGATATATGTATCAGTTTTTTGAAGGAAGAAATGGATTATTCTGAAGCTCTTTTTGGCGTGTATATTGACTGGCAGAACTATCAGGGCTATAAAAATCATCGTCAATATTTGCGTCATCAAAAGTCAGGCAATCAAGGAGAAGCGTCCGTTAGCCTCTACGAATCCGCCATTATGCCTGACATTTATACTTATTTTGATAAGGCACAACACACTATTTCGTGGTTGGATTTACCCAATATTCGGGGCGAAAAAGAAGCAATTTATCTCGCAGAAGGTTATCGAATCAAGTATAATACCTTAAAAGAACAACTCAAATCAGAGTCTGATTGGTTGAATTTAATAGACGAAAATACCTCAAAAGAACCTTCAGACGAACGTCCTGGTTTACACGCTTTTGACCCCTTAGATTTTGTCAAAACGACAGAAGATGCTGACACTCAAGAGGCTTTCACCTACTATAACCACCAAAGAAGTTTGGGTCATTGGAAAGAACAAGACGATGAAACTCAAATGTATTTTGACTTTTTAAAGGCTTTTGACGAACCCATACGCATAGAAGGGCACGACAATTGGCGGACTGCTTTGGCTATGTCGGCACGCCGTTTCAAGCAAAATAAAATTGCCGAAATGCTGCCCTATGCGTACGATTCTCAATCCTTTGAGTTCAATGGTGAGGTTAACGAAGATAAAATATTGGCTGAACGCATCGCACATTTTAAATACAATGAAAACGACCATTACTATAAAGTGTTAAAATTACAAAAAGAAACATTTCTCGCCGCTCGTCAAGCTTTGGACGGCAAAAATGATTTCGATTATTTGTGATATATACCCCCCTCAGTAAAAACACATTTTTTCGCTTGAAAATTGAGCATAAAAAAGCGTTTCGGAAACAACCTATTCCCGAAACCCTTTTTTTGTTTTCTAAAAGTCTTTTGACAAAAATATTTAGCCTCCCCCTCAGTATTTCATTAATAATCAATGCTTTATGAGCGTTCTAAATACTAATTACTCTTGTCTCAATACTTCTGAATCCATTATTTCAAATTTACATTCAAACGTGCAAAAACGTAGCGACCATTAAAGCCCATTTGCTGAACACGACGTGAGTAAACAAAACGACCAGATGACATATTACCTGAATGAGTATGTGCATCTTGATAAACATCAAAAACGTTATTAGCACCCAAGTTGACACTAATATCCTTTGTAATTTGATAGCCAAAGCTCAAATCTGTAACGATTTTGGCCGCAAATGTTTGGTCAAGCGTTTGTTTAACATTGTCAAAAAAGGCATTGGCTGGAAAATTTTCGGGTTTTGTTGGATCCATCGTCGCGTCGAGGTAAGTCACCTGACCGAAACGAACATTGCGCAACATCACAGAGAATTTTTTGATTTTATAGTTGATTGTAAAACTCACTTTATCAATCGGCGAAGCCACTTCAAAACGGCTTTCGTCTTCACGATTGAAGTAAGAACCAACTTGCCCAGAGCTAATCAGGGTCTGCGTGGCTTTGATAAATGGTTTTTTGACCGTACTGCCATCAACCAGGTCGGCACTGTCACGCACTAAGTTTTTGATGAACGTACCTGCTAACATGAAACGCAACTCTTGCTCACCTGCAAAACGTTTGCTATAAGACATAACAGCTTCAAGACCTCTATTACGTGTGTCAACGGCGTTTGTAAAGAAGTTCGCAGAGGTTGCACCCGCAGCCGATAATTGCGCTGCCAATGCCGAATTGTTACCACCAGAGAAGTTATTTGTTAAGATAATGCGGTCTTTGATGTCAATTTGATAAGCATCAACCGTCAAATCTAAGCCATCGCCTAAACGTGCTGTTGCACCAATCGCATAAGATGTTGATGTCTCTTGCTTCAATTTTGGAATACCCAAAATACCCGCTGCTTTAGAGTCATTGGTAAAAGTTCCGCTTTCAGTCGCCACTTGCTGACCGTTGACCGTTACGAATAATGTATTGGTTTTAGCATAATATTTCTGCTGCTGCGAAGGGGCGCGGAAACCAGTTGACGTTGAAGCACGAATCGTAAAAGCATCGTTGATTTTGTAGCGAGAAGCCACTTTATAGTTCAAAGTATTGCCAAAATCTGAATAATTTTCAAAACGCAAGGCTGCACCGACCATGAAATTTTTAGTAATATCTATTTCATTATCCGTATAAATCGCAAAACTACTCCGATTGAAAGTCCCTTCATTTGACGGCAAAAAGCCTGCAAAAACTTGTGAACCTGCAGCAACACCTGCCGATGTGCTGTAATTTTTGTAAGAAGCCTCTTCACCCGATGTTGTACCAAATTGGTCAACACGGAACTCTGCACCAAAACCTGTATTTAAGCCTTGAAGAATGTCATGCTTTTTAGCAATATCCAAATTGGTGGTGTATTGACCAAATTTTGCAGAACCCGCATCAAATTCAGTCTTAAAACCGCTCGGTTGAGTCACTACTTGGCTGTAATTGACGGACTCTGTAATGTTATAGCCAAATGAGTTTTGACCAACCGTTTGGCTCAAATCAACATTCCAATCACCTAACTTACCACGTACACCAACGGCTGCTGATATATCCGTCACATCAGAATTGATTTTAGGCAAAAACCCATTCGGATAAACTGCCAAAACGCTAGACCGAACGGCTGCTGGAACAGCATTTGGATAGCG
>JAYTUR010000575.1:0-5784 GCA_043744475.1 Saprospiraceae bacterium
TGGCGGTCATGTGGTTTATACTTTTAAAAGTGGTTTTTCAGATGAAAATGTGAAAGTGCGCAGCACCGTTCAACCGGGTATTATCAATGAAGCCTGTGGTATTTCGTACAGTCAATTTACGATTCCAAATGGGGTTTCACTCAAAAATGACCCATATCAAGTGGGTGCTGAAAAGAATAAAATCCAGACTTGGATGGAATTGATAACGCCGACAACTGCCACCGTTTTGGCATACTACGAACATCCGCAATGGGGCAAATACGCGGCGGTTACGCAAAATGCCTTCGGGAAAGGTATTGCTACTTACGTCGGTTGTATGACAAATGCCGACTTAACCGAACAAATACTGAAACAAGCCTTGAAAAAAGCGGATTTATGGGGTTCTGACCAGCAATTGCATTTTCCAATCATTACAAAATCAGGTAAAAATGCACAAGGTAAAACCATTCGTTACTATTTCAATTATGCAGCCACGCCCACAAAAGCACCGTATATGTATAAAAACGGAACGGAATTATTGTCGAATAAAGCCGTTTTGCAAAATGCTTCATTGGATTTAGATGCATGGGGCGTGAAGATTATAGAAGAAAATTAGATTTTTCAGGTTCTAATACCCCCTCAGTATTTTTTACTATATTGGGTTAAAATTTAAGTAAAATGAAAAAACTCTTTCTATTTTTTGTCCTTTTCCTCCTATTGGTGGGACAAGTAATGGCGAATTTTTCCCTTCAAAAACTTCAAACCAATTATCAAACAACGCCTTTGGGGACGGATTTGACCATCCCTCAGTTTTCATGGCAAATGAAGGCTTTGGATGATAAGCGAGGCTACAAGCAAAAAGCCTATCAAATTATCGTTACCGATGAAAAAGGCACAACCGTTTGGAACTCGCAAAAAATCAATGCTGATGTGGCACATGCCATCTCATACACGGGTGAAGCCTTAAAACCCACCACGCGCTACACATGGAAATTGACTGTTTGGGATAATTTCGGTACAACCGCAAGTGCTTCTTCATGGTTTGAAACGGGTTTTTTAAATCCAAAAATAGAGGCATGGTCGGGCGCAGAATGGATTGGTGGCGGTAATGAGGATTTGGTTTTTTATAGCCCATATCAAGCCGTTTTTAAAGGTCAATTTGGTATTCAGTTGGATAAAACGAGTAATAGCACCAAAGCCGCTTTCGTTTTTGGCGCAAATGACACCCGATTGATGAATAAAAACCTCAATTTAATGGGTCGCCAAAATGGGGTAAATGAAAGTTATATTGCCCTTGAATTGGATATTTCTGAAATAACTGGAAATACTGAGGGGGGGGCTAAATTGAATATTTATCGAGTTGGTTACACCAAAGACGATAAAGCAGAAGTTCCTTTTAAAAGTATTAAAATCCCTAATTCTATTATAAATGAAGCCAATAAATACGATAAACACACGATTTATATGGCTTCGGACTTCGGTATTTTTGAATTTTTTATAGATGGTACGGATAAAGAACATAAGGTAAAAGACGCTTCTATGGAGCCCCCTTCACCTTATGCACAAAAAGGTCTAAATCTTAATCCTATGGGCGCAGGTCACGATTTTATCTGTTTCCCGATGTTGGCAGATATTGGATTTAAAACGAATTCCAATCAAAAAGCCACTTTTTCGGATATTTTAATAAAAAATTCACGCTATCCTTCCAATACGCTTTTTTCTGAAAAGCTCAATCAAACGACTTACACCGGCATTTTTAAAAATCCAAACATGACTGTTGCAAACGGTCAATATCAAATACAAGGCAATACGCTTTTTACGGCTAATCCGAGCCGAAATGCCGCACCGATGCTTAGAAGTGTTTTTAATATTTCTGAAAAAACAGTTAAAAAAGCCCGTTTATATGTCACCGCAAGAGGCATTTATGAGGTGTTTTTAAACAGTAAACGCATCAGCAATGACTATTTTAACCCGGGTTTGACGCAATATAATAAGCACCACATGTACCAAACCTACGATATTACGGCTGCGCTCGCAAAGGGTCAAAATGTCATCGGCGCATGGTTAAGTGAGGGTTGGTGGAGTGGCAGTATCACTTATAGCGGTGAAAATTGGAACTACTTTGGCGACCGCCAATCGCTTTTGGTAAAACTTGTCGTGACATATACAGATGGTACTCAAAAGGTTATTACGTCAAATGATAAAGATTGGAAAGTTTTTACTGAGGGACCTATTCGCTGCGGTTCGTTCTTTCAAGGCGAGGTGTATGATGCTACAAAAGAGGGAGCTATAAAAGGTTGGACAACAAGTAGTTATAACGACAAAGCATGGAAAAAAGCCTCAATAGTACCACTTGAAGGCACCGCTTTTCAAGGTACTGTTACAGATGCCTCGGGCAGAAAATCATCATTGCCTTATGATGATTTTAAAATTGTGGGTCAAATGGGCGACAATGCGACGATTGTAAAAAAGCTCATAGCCATAGGTATTGAAGAAGTGCGCCCAAAGGTTTTCGTTTATGATATGGGGCAAAACATGGTCGGTATGCCTCAAATTTCAATCAAAAACGGTAAAAAAGGGCAAGCCATTACCATGCGTTTTGCCGAAGTAAAGTACCCTAATTTGCCCGATTACAAAGGCAATGAAGGCATGGTGATGATGGAAAATATCCGTGCAGCTTTGGCACAAGACATCTACATTTTGAAAGGCGGCGATGAGGTGATTCAACCACGTTTTACATTTCACGGCTATCGCTATATGGAAGTGACGGGTATTGATACTGCAATTCCGACCCCCTCAGTAAAAGCCTTAGTGATTAGCTCTGTTAAAGAATTGGCTTCGCATTATGAAACGTCTGATCCGCTTGTAAATAAATTGTGGGAGAATATAACATGGTCTTTGCGAAGTAATTTTTTGTCGATTCCAACCGATTGCCCAAACCGCAACGAGCGCATGGGGTGGAGTGGCGATATTTCCGTTTTCGCCAAAAGTGCCACGTATTTGACTGATGCGAACTTGTTTTTAAGGCGACATTTGTTGGGCATGCGTGATATTCAACCTGAAAATGGGCGTTTTACCGATGTTGCGCCTGTTGGCGGTGGTTTTGGGGGTACCTTGTGGGGCAGCGCAGGCATTACGGTTGCTTGGGAAACATACCGTCAATACGGCGATGTGCAGCTTTTAGCAGAGCATTACGAGGCGATGAAACGCTATATTGCCTTTTTAAATACGAAAATCGAACCCGAAACAGGTGTTTTAAATGAAGGTCCTTTGGGTGATTGGTTGAGTCCCGAAAACGGGAAAAATGATAACACCCTGTTTTGGATGGCTTATTTTGCTTATGATTTGGACATTGTAAGCCTGATGGCAACGGCTTTAGGTAAAAACGACGATGCAACGGCTTTCAAAAACAAAAGTGCAGAAATAAAGAAAGCATTTAACGACATTTATATTGACAAAACGACGCATCGAACGGTCAAATCAGGTATCAAAACAGGCTTTATGGCTGCGCCAAATGAGCGTGATACCAGAGGTAAATCGGATAAAGGGCTCATAATGGATACACAAGCTTCGTATGCCATTCCTTTAGCTTTGGGTATTTTTAATGATGAAAACAAGCCTTTTGCTATCAAATATTTGAACGAAGCGATTGAACGCAAAAACAAAGACGATGGCGGTGTGGAACGTCCCGAATATTCCTTGATGACAGGTTTTATCGGTACGGCTTCCATCAGTCAAGCCCTTTCTGACAATGGCAATGACGCTGTGGCATATAGTCTTTTGTCCCATAAACAATATCCGTCTTGGCTGTATTCGGTCGTAAATGGCGCAACATCTATTTGGGAACGCCTCAATTCTTATACCGTAGAAAATGGTTTTGGGGGTAATAACAGTATGAATTCTTTTAATCATTACTCATTTGGGGCAGTCGCTGCGTGGATGTATAATTATTCGTTGGGTATTCAAAGACACCCGATAAAGACGGGTTTTCAAGAATTTATTTTAAAACCAACACCTAACCCGAATAAAGCGATGGCTTCTGCAAAAGGTTATGTCAACACGATGTATGGAACGGTAAAAAGTGCTTGGAATACTGAGGGGGGTAAATTGATGTATAAAACTACCGTTCCAGCAAATAGTGCAGCGACATTGTATTTACCTGCAAAAAATGTGAGTCAAATCATGGAAAGTGGAAAATCTATTGCTTCATGGAAAGGTATTTCTGTTGAAAAGGATAGGGTAGTGATTCCGCTTGTTTCGGGCGTTTATAGTTTTGAAATTAAAAAATAGTTATAAAAATAGTCAATATTATTCAATAAGAAATCTAAGTATAATGAAAAAAAACGTATCAACACTCCTGTTCCTTGTCTTAACAACGGCAGTTTTTGCTCAAAAAAAATGGAGCGAAACACCCAAAGGCACATACAATATTGTCAAAAACCCGAATGGTCAAACATTGGGTTATGCACCGAATTCGGGCATTAAAATATTGACTGCCAATGGTTTGGCATTTAAAGATTTAAACCGAAACGGCAAATTAGACAAATTTGAAGATTGGCGTTTGCCTTACGAGGTACGCGCAAAAGACCTCGCCATGCAACTAACCATTGAAGAGATTGCAGGATTGATGCTTTATTCAGCGCATCAATCCATTCCGGCTCGTGCGGGCGGTTATTTTGCGGGAACGTACAACGGCAAACCTTTTACAAAAGGCGAAACTGACCCAACGGACTTGACGGATCAACAAAAAAAGTTTTTGAAAGAAGACAATTTGCGCCACGTTTTACTCACCACGGTTCAAAGCCCTGAAATTGCAGCGCAATGGAACAACAAACTCCAAGCTTTTTGTGAAAGTATTGGTAAAGGTATTCCTGCCAACAACAGTTCCGACCCACGACATGGCACACGAGCAAGAGCTGAATATGATGCCGCTGCGGGTGGCGAAATCTCTATGTGGCCCAGTTCATTGGGTATGGCGGCGACATTCGACCCTGCTTTGATACAAAAATTTGGGCAAGTTGCCGCCGCTGAATACCGTGCTTTGGGCATCACAACCGCTCTTTCACCCCAAGTGGATATTGCAACCGAGCCCCGTTGGGCGCGTTTCAATGGCACTTTTGGCGAAAGTCCTTTGCTCTCTGCGGCGATGGGACAAGCCTATTGTGATGGTTTTCAGACTTCTTTGGGCAATAAAGAAATAGCAAATGGTTGGGGTTTCGGCAGCGTCAATGCGATGGTGAAGCATTGGCCCGGCGGTGGCGCGGGTGAATCAGGTAGAGATGCGCATTATGGCATTGGCAAATATGCCGTTTATCCAGGCAATAATTTTAATGCCCACATGATTCCTTTTACTGAGGGGGCATTCAAATTAAAAGGTAAAACAGGTATGGCTTCGGCGGTTATGCCTTACTATACCATTTCGTGGAATCAAGATAAGAAGAATGGTGAAAACGTCGGTAATAGCTATAATAAGTTCATTATCAACGATTTATTGCGCACTAAATACAAATATGACGGTGTCGTTTGTACCGATTGGAGTATTACGCACGACCATAAAATGATGGACATGTTTACGGATGGGAAACCGTGGGGCGTGGAGCAATTGACGATTGCCGAACGTCACTACAAGGTATTGATGTCAGGCGTTGACCAATTTGGTGGCAATAACGATGCAAAACCCATTTTAGAAGCCTATAAAATGGGTGTGAAAGAGTTAGGCGAAGCCAAAATGCGGGCGCGTATGGAACAATCTGCCGTGCGTTTGCTCAAAAATATTTTCCGCGTCGGCGTTTTTGAAAACCCTTA